>JAAXVP010000020.1 GCA_013335435.1 Thiobacillus sp.
CCGGCCCCTCTCCCCTCGAGGGAGAGGGGCGTTAGGAAATGCCGGTGACGCTAAAAGTCCTGACCTTGCTCCTGATTCTCTGGCACCTGGCCGTCGCGGCGCGGCCGATCCGGGATCAGGTCGGCTGATCCAGCCCGAGCAGGGCGTTCTTCAGGCTGGCCTGGATCGGGTCGTCGCCCAGCCATATCCTCAATACGGCCAGGTTGAAGCGTGCGCCGGGGATCCGGCCCAGTTCCCGGTCGCCGACCAGAACGCGGGTGCCGGTCTGGGGCTGGTAGTCGAACACGATCACCGTGCCGGCCGGCAGGGCATGCAACGGTCTCAGGAGGCCGAGGAAGCGATCGACGTCGGCGTTGATCGCCGCCATCTCGGCCGGGCTGTTGTTGGCGATCAGGCCGTTCTTCAGGGCGGCCAGATTCCGCTCGGTGCCGACCTCATGCTGGAGGGTGAGGCGTATCTGCCGGGGCTGGTCGTGGCCCAGGACCTCGGCCACGTTGTGTTCCCTGGTCGGCAGATAGAGGGCCGCGACATAGACCGGAAAGCCCAGTATGGTGCGTTGGCCGGCACCGTTGAGAACGAGTTCATGGCCGGACTGGTCGATCTGTTCGGCCACGGCCACGCCTTCCACGACCAGCGCCCGGCCCGAGGCGAGAACGCTGTCCGTGACGCCGGTCAGGCACAAGGCAGCAGACAGGCAGAGCGAAGGAAACCGAAACAGGCGCATAGGAAAACTCCCCCGAATACGTTGGCATCATCGTAGCAGCAGACGACGGCGCCGGTAATCGGCATTGACCTCCGACAACCCGGATGGCCCCTTCCCGGTTTAAGATACTGCGGTCTTGAATCCAGCCGAGGTAGCACCCATGCAGTCCGGACCCAGAGAGATCGTCACGCCCTTCCGCCCCATCCCCCTCGACGTGCCGGAGGGCATGAAGCCGAACGAGTTCTTCAACAGCACCGAGAACCTCAACGACCTGGTCCACAACAACGGCCTGCTGGAGAACCCGGAGGGTCTGCTGCTCTACCGCAAGGCGCTCGGCCACAGCAACGAGTTCGACACCTCGATCATCTACAACACCTCGCGCAGCATCCTCGACCCGCTCGGCCGCCCCGTCCGCCGCACCCAGGTGCCGGAAGCGGTCAAGCATGTCTGGAACCGCATGAACCAGGTCATCTGCGACTACATGCTGGAGCAGTACCCGGACCCCGACCGCCATCTGGTCCTGGCCGGCGAGGCCAGCCTGGACGCCACCTGGCCGCTCACCTCGCCGGGCGTGCCCTCGATCCGCATGCTGCACAACCATTTCATCGTGTTCGACAAGGCCCAGCTCGCCGCGGCGCCGATCGCCGACGCCAGCAACCCGAACCTGACCGACGGCGGCCAGCATTCCCTGTTCCAGGCCCACATGCGCGACGTCTACCGGGCCTTCTTCGACGAACTCGACCTGGAGATCCTGCGCCCCTGCCAGTCCGGCTCCTGCAAGATCGCCCTGACCGGCTATCCGCAGGGCCTGCCGAGCTGGGAGGTGACCGGCGGCGCGGCATCGCTCAAGGAGGTGCGCTTCTGGAAGGAGTACGACACCATCCTGAAAGGCTTCAGCGACTTCTATCGCACATTCTTCGGCCAGGTCTCCACGCGCAACTCGCCGATGCCGCGCGACGTCTACTTCCCGGACCTGGTGGAAGAAAAGCTGCTGTTCAACAACGACCTGCTCAAGGCCGCCAAGATGGTGCGCGACCGCTGCATCCACGATGCCAAGTACGCCAACGCGATCCGCTGGCAGCCCGCCTTCAAGCAACTGATCTACCGCAACGACGCCGGCAAGCTGATCGTCACCATCAGCCAGAACTCGATCGGCAACGCCATCACCGAGCTGCTCGGCGTGGTGGTCAAGCGCACGCCGGACGCCGACGCCTATGGCGCCGCCGAGCCGGCCCTGATCGGAAAGCTGCTGGAGGTGCGCCGGCGCCTGGTCGAGGCCGACCTCGGCCAGGGCATCGCGACGCCTTACTGGGGTGCCGAGTAAGCGTTATAACGAGGGCCTGCCCTTGCCCGACCTGATCGAACGTCTCCTCGACCCCGCCGCCTACCCGCATCCGGCGGCGGCGGTGCGCCTGATCGAGACCCACATCTCCTGGGTGTTCATCGCCGGGGAGTACGCCTACAAGATCAAGAAGCCGGTCGATTTCGGCTTCCTCGACTTCTCGACGCTGGCAAAGCGGCGCTTCTGCTGCGACGAGGAGGTGCGCCTGAACCGGCGTCTGGCGCCGGACATCTATCTCGATGTCGTGCCAGTGACCGAACAGGGCATCGGCGGCGCCGAGGCGCTGGAATGGGCGGTCCGGATGCGCGCCTTCCCGGCCGATGCCACCCTGGACCGGGAGGCGGCGGTCACGCCGGAGCAGATCGACGCGATCGCCGACCGGGTGGCGCGTTTCCACGGCGAAATCGAGCGGGCGCCGGAAGCGAGCCCCTACGGCGCACCCGAATCGGCGATGCATCCGGTGCAGGAAAACTTCCGGCAGATTCGCGCCCTACCCCTCTCCAGCGCCGCAGACCGGGCGCAAATCGAACGACTTGAGGCCTGGAGCGAGCAGGAATACCGGCGCCTGCACGACCATCTCGGCGCCCGCAAGGCCGCCGGCTACATCCGCGAATGCCACGGCGACCTGCACCTGGGCAACATTGCCTGGGTGCAGGATGCCCCCCTGATCTTCGACTGCATCGAATTCAACCCCAACCTGCGCTTCATCGACGTCATCAGCGAGGTGGCCTTTTTCTGCATGGACCTGATCGCCCGCGGCCGGGAAGCGCTGGCCTGGCGTTTCCTGAACCGCTGGCTGGAACACACCGGCGACTACGCCGGCCTGGCCGGCCTGCGCTTCTACATGGTCTATCGGGCCGTGGTACGGGCCAAGGTGGCCGGCCTGCGCGCGGCGCAGGGCGACCGCGGCGCCGGCGCCGAGTTGCAGCGTTATCTCGACCTGGCCGAACGCCTGGGCCGGCCGGGCCACCCCGCCCTGCTGCTGATGCACGGCTACTCGGGCAGCGGCAAGACCTGGCTGTCGCAACGCCTGCTGGAAGACCTGGGTGCGCTACGCCTGCGTTCCGACGTCGAACGCAAGCGTCTCCACGCCCTGCACGCCCTGGCCGACAGCAAGGCGGCCGGCGATATCTATACCCCGGCGGCCACCCGGCACACCTTCGAACACCTGCGCGACCTGGCTGGACGGTTGCTGGCCGAGGACTACCCGGTCATCGTCGACGCCACCTTTCTTGGCCACGCCCAGCGCGCGGACTTCATCGCCCTGGCGGAATCCCGGCATCTGCCCTGGCGCCTGGTCTCCCCCGAGGCCGACCTCGATCTGTTGCGCCGGCGTATCGCCGAGCGGCAGGACCGCGCCGACGACGCCTCCGAGGCCGATCTGGCCGTGCTGGCAAGCCAGATCGACAACGCCGATCCGCTGACCCCCGAGGAAGAGGCGCACCGCAGCACATTCGCAGCCGACGTCTCCCACCTCGCCCCCTTCTCCGACCTGCGCTCGGCCCTCGGCCTCTAGCCGCGTTGCACCGCCCCCACAACATCCCTGGTTTTTTTCAGGTTTTTGTCACCGACCTCTGGCATTGCCCATCAGGGTTCTATAATATGAGAACCATTCTCGTTATTAACTGACCATCATGACCCTGAACCAGTTGAGCCCCAATACCACCGGCGTGATCGAGGCCATCCACGCCGGCCAGGATTTGCGCCGTCGCCTGTGCGGACTGGGTCTGCGCCTGGGCATCCGGGTCCGGGTCATCCGTCATTCCCCCCTGAACGGTCCGATGCAGATCCGCGTCGGCCATACCGACCTGATCCTGCGCCGTACCGAAGCGGCCAATATCGAAGTCACCCCGGCATGAAGCGGGTGGCCGTGCTGGGCATGCCCAACACGGGCAAGTCCACCCTGTTCAACCGCCTGACCGGCGCCGGCGCCCACGTCGGCAACTGGCCCGGCGTTACCGTCGACCTGCTATCGGCCAAGATCCTGCTCGGCGACGCCATGGTCGAGGTGGTCGACCTGCCCGGCTTCTACAACCTGCACGGCTTTTCCGAGGACGAGCAGGTCGTGCGCCGTTTCCTGGAAACCCAGCCGGTCAACCTGCTCCTGGTGGTCCTGAACGCCAGCCAGCTCGACCGCCAGCTCGCCCTGCCGCTCCAGCTCAAGGATTTGGGCATCCCCATGGTGATCCTGCTCAACATGACCGACGAGGCCGGCCGCCTGGGCATCCGGGTCGACATGGCCAGGCTGGAAGACGCCCTGGGCGGCCCGGTGCGGGCCCTGTCGGCCAAGTTCGGCCAAGGCCTGGAGGGCGTCAAGCAGGAACTCACCAAGCAACTGCACCAGCATCCCAAGCTGAAACAAGCCGATCCGACCGCCTTCGACCAGGATCAGCGCATCGAGATCGAACTCGACGCCCTGGTCAACGCCAGCGTGGCCAGCCCGATCCATCTGCCGCCCTCGGCCACCGACAAGCTCGACCGTGTGCTCCTGCACCCCTGGCTGGGCCTGCCGCTGTTCTTCCTGATGATGTTCCTGCTCTTCCAGGCCATCTACGGCCTCGGCACCCCCTTGCAGGACGCCATGGCCTGGCTGCTCGACCACATCAAGGTGGACGCCCTCGACCCGCTCACCGCGCACTGGCCGGCCGTGCTCAGGAGTCTGGTGGTGGAAGGAATATTCGACGGCCTCGGCACGGTGCTGACCTTCCTGCCCATCATCGCGGTGTTCTTCATGCTCATGGCGATCATCGAGGACAGCGGCTACCTAGCCCGCGCCGCCTTCCTGACCGATGCCCTGATGAGCCGACTGGGTCTGGACGGACGCGCCTTCGTCATGCAACTGATGGGCTTCGGCTGCAACGTGCCGGCGATCATGGGCACCCGCATCATGCGCTCGTCCGGCCTGCGCGCCCTGACCATGCTGATCATCCCGTTCTCGCTCTGTTCGGCACGCCTGCAAGTCATCGTATTCATCGTCGCAGCGACGTTTTCGCCCGTGGCGGCACCGGTCGCCCTGTTCGCGCTCTACCTGACCAGCTTCGTCGCGGCCTTCCTGACCGCCTTCCTGTTCCGCAAGCGCTACCACAGCCACGAGCCCCTGATCCTGGAGTTGCCGCCCTACCGGCTGCCGACCTGGCGCTTCCTGGGCGTGGAGAGCTGGCGCGCGGTCAAGCAATTCCTGGCCGGGGCCGGCGGCTTCATCGTGGTCGGCGTGCTGCTGGTCTGGTTCATGACCCACTTCCCATTCGACGCCGTGCCGGCCGGGCCGGACACCCTGGCCGGCCGCCTGGCCGCGCTGATGGCGCCGGTATTCGCGCCGCTGGGCATCGACGCCCTGCTCTCCGTCGCCCTGATCTTCGGCTTTGTCGCCAAGGAAATCGTCATCGGCGCCCTGGCGGTGATCTACAGCGTCGGCCCGGATGAACTCTCGGGCATCCTGGCCGGCCGCCTGGACTGGGTGCAGGCCTTCAGCTTCCTGCTCTTCACGCTGATCTACACCCCCTGCCTGTCCACCGTCGCGGCGATCAAGACCGAATCGAAGAGCTGGCGCCTGGCCCTGGTGGCCGTAGCCTGGCCGCTCCTGCTGGCCTGGACGGCCAGCTTCCTGTTCTACCAGGCCGCGCGCGCCCTCGCCTGATCGGTAGCGGCAAGCCGGCCGATCTACTAGGGCCGGCGGATAGAATGTGCTATTTCGGCTAGTCCTTCCGGACACTATCATCGGGCTATTGTCCACCCGATCGCGCCATGCCCACCCCCGAACGACTCTTCACCCGCAGACTGCTGCTCACCATCGGCGCCGGCTTCGCCCTGTCGCTGCTGCTCATGGTGGCGGTCAGCGTGGTCGGTCTACGCGAACTGTCGGCCGCCGACGCGCGCCTGAAGGAGATCGTCCAGGCGAACAGCGTCAAGGCCCAGATCGCCAACGAGATGCGCGACCTGTTGCGCGCCCGGGTGATCTCCATGCTCAGCATCGTGGTGATGAACGATCCCTTCGAGAAGGATCGCGAGATGCTGCATTTCTACAGTCTCGGCGAGGCCTACCAGAAGTCCCGCACCCGCCTGGCCGACCTGCCGGCGTCGCCATCGGAACAGGCCGTCCTGGAACGCATCGACGGCCTGACCCGCTCGAACCAGCCGATGATGCTGGAAACGGTCGACCTCGGCATGGAGGGCTACACCTTCCTGGCCTTCGAGGTCCTGCAGACCAAGGGCATCTCGCTGCAACGCCAGTTGATCGAGGAACTCGACAAACTGGTCAATATCCAGCAGGAGGCCATCCAGGGCGCCAGCCGGCAGGCCGCCCGCGCCTACGGCAAGACCCGCCTGCTGATGCTGGTTCTGGGCGCCGC
The DNA here is from genome assembly GCA_013335435.1 of Thiobacillus sp. Taxonomy (GTDB): domain Bacteria; phylum Pseudomonadota; class Gammaproteobacteria; order Burkholderiales; family Thiobacillaceae; genus Parasulfuritortus. The sequence continues at coordinate 6,395 of JAAXVP010000020.1, forward strand.
CGCGGCCTGCGTCGCGATCATCGGCGCCCTCGTCGTGCTGCGCCGCGCCAACCTGATCTCGGCCGCCTCCGAACGCGAGCGCACCCGCTTCCAGACCCTGTTCGAAACCAACACCGACGGCATCGTCATTCTCGACAGCAAGGGCTTCGTGCAGTGCAACCAGGCCACATTGCGCATGTTCGGCGTCGCCGCCCAGGCCGATTTCCTGGCCTTGCACCCGGAAGACCTGACCGATCCCGATGCCGACCACACGGGCTCCGCGGGCGAGTCCGTGCAGCGCTTCATCGACCAGGCCTTCGACAAGGGCCATGCCGCCATGGAATGGCCCTGCCGGCGCGCCGACGGCACGGCGTTCTCCGCCCATGTCAGCCTGCATGCCATGCTGCTCGACGGCCGCCCGCATCTACAGTGCATCATCCGCGACATCACGCCCCAGAAGGAGGCCGAGCGGGCCTTGAAGCTGGCCCATGCCGAGGCGATCGCGGCGGCCGAGATGAAGTCGCAGTTCGTCGCCAACGTCAGCCACGAGATCCGTACCCCGATGAACGGCATCCTGGGCATGACCAAGCTACTCCTCGACTCCGACCTGACGTCCAGGCAGCGCGAATACGCCGAGGCGGTGGACAATTCGGGCAAGGCCCTGATGCACATCATCAACGACCTGCTCGATTTCTCGAAGATCGAGGCTGGCCGACTGAACCTGGAAGAAGTCGTCTTCAACCTGCCGGACACCCTGCGCGAGATCATGGCCTTCTACCGGCCGCGCGCGGAGGACAAGGGACTCGTGTTCCGCCTCGCCCTGGCCGACGGTCTGCCGGCCTGGGTACGCGGCGACTCCCTGCGCCTGCGCCAGGTGCTGCTCAACCTGCTCGACAACGCCATCAAGTTCACCGCACAGGGTGAAATCACCCTGAGTGTCGAATCCTATGCCGACCACCGTTACCGCTTCCGGGTTGCCGACACCGGCATCGGCATCGCCCAATCCGCCCTGCCGCACGTATTCTCGGCCTTCTCCCAGGCCGACGGCTCGATCAGCCGGCAATTCGGCGGCACCGGCCTGGGCCTAGCCATCTGCAAGCAATTGAGCGAACTCATGCGCGGCCGTCTGTCGGTACGCAGCCAACCCGGCCGGGGCAGCACGTTCGAACTCGACCTGCCCCTGGCCAAGGCGGACCGGCCGACCAAGACCGACAGTCCCGCGGCCGCCGAGGCACCCCATTTCCGGCCCACCCATATCCTGGTCGCCGAGGACAACCCGATCAACCAGAAGCTGGTCCAGTACATGCTGGAAAACATGGGGCTGCGGGTCAGCATCGCAGCGGACGGCCAGGCAGCCTACGAACGTCTGGCCGAGCCCGGCGACATCGACCTGGTCCTGATGGACTGCCAGATGCCGATCTGGGACGGCCTCACCGCCACCCGCGCGATCCGCCGCCGGGAGACCGAACAGGGCCGCCGCCGCCTGCCCATCGTCGCGCTCACCGCCAATGCCATGCAGGGCTTCGAAACGGCATGCCAGGAGGCCGGCATGGACGCCTACCTGACCAAACCCCTGGATGAGAAAAAGCTGGAGGCCTGCCTGCGCCGACTCCTGCCCGAGCGCATCATCGCCGGCGCGACCCCGGTGCCGGCCAGTGGGACGGACGACGCCCTCATCGACATCGAGAAGATCCGCCGCCTGTGCCGCAACGATCCGGCCCAGGTACGCGAGATGCTGGACCTGTTCGTGACCAGCACGGAACAACTGCTCGCCGAACTGGCGGACACCCTGGCCCACGGCAAGCCGGAGACCGCGGCCCGCATGGCGCACCAGATCAAGGGGGCGGCGGCCTATCTGGGCGCCCATACCGCCACCGACCTGGCCACGCGCCTGGACAAGGCCGCCAAGGCCGGCGACGCGGACCTGGCGAGCGAACTCGCCGACGATCTTGAGGCCGATTTCATACGCCTGCGCAGCCACATCGAATCAATTACCCCCCGTGAACACTGATTCGCCGGGCCAAGCCGGTTAAAATAATCGATTATCTTCAACGCACGCGAACGCCCCATGCTCGACATCCTGCTCCTGCGCAAAGACCTGCAAGCCGTCGCCGACCGCCTCGCCAGCCGTGGCCTCACGCTCGATACCACCCGTATCGCCGCCCTGGAAGCCGAGCGCAAGGAAATCCAGACCGCCACCCAGGACCTCCAATCCAAGCGCAACAGCCTGTCCAAGCAGATCGGCATCGCCAAGGGCAAGGGCGAAGACACCGCCCCGATCATGGCCGAGGTGGCCGGGCTGGGCGATGAGCTGAAGCGCATGGAAGATCGCCTGGAAGGCATCCAGGGCGAGCTGAACCAGATCCTCATGACCATCCCCAACCTGCCGCACGAAAGCGTGCCGGTGGGCCGCAGCGAGGCCGACAACGTCGAGGTGCGCCGGGTCGGCGAGCCGCGCCGGTTCGATTTCCCGGTACGCGACCACGTCGACATCGGCGAGGGTCTCGACCTGCTCGACTTCCCCACCGCGGCGAAGATCGCCAGCGCACGCTTCGCCCTGATGCGCGGCGACCTGGCCCGGCTGCACCGCGCCCTGGTCCAGTTCATGCTCGACACCCATACCCGCGAGCACGGCTACGAGGAGGTCTACGTCCCCTACCTGGTCAACGCCGAGTCCATGCGCGGCACCGGCCAGTTGCCCAAGTTCGAGGAAGACCTGTTCAAGCTGAGCAACGGCATGTACCTCATCCCCACCGCCGAGGTACCGGTGACCAACATCGTGCGCGACGAGATCATCCCGACCGAGAACCTGCCCATCAAGCTGGTGGCGCACACCCCCTGCTTCCGTTCCGAGGCCGGCTCCTACGGCAAGGACACCCGCGGCATGATCCGCCAGCACCAGTTCGACAAGGTCGAGATGGTGCAATTCGTCCGCCCGGAAGACTCCTACGCCGCTCTCGAAGAGCTGACCGGCCACGCCGAGACGATCCTGCAGAAGCTCGGCCTACCCTATCGCGTGGTCGCCCTGTGCAGCGGCGACATCGGATTCTCCTCGGCCAAGACCTATGACCTGGAGGTCTGGCTGCCGGGCCAGAACACCTATCGGGAAATCTCCTCCTGTTCCAACTTCGAGGCCTTCCAGGCCCGTCGCATGCAGGCCCGCCATCGCGGCGACAAGGGCAAGCCAGAGCTGATCCACACCCTGAACGGCTCCGGCCTCGCAGTCGGCCGCACCCTGGTGGCCGTGCTGGAAAACTATCAGGAGGCGGATGGCAGCGTGGTCATCCCCGATGTCTTGCGGCCCTACATGGGCGGGGTCGAGAAGCTGCTCCCCGGCTGATCGTCAGCCGTCGAAAAGGGTGCTGTCGATGCCGGCATAGGCCGGCTCGAAGCGCTTCAGGATGTCGTAATAGATGCGCACGTTCTCGGTCAACATCCTGGCCTCGCCACCGCGTGCGAAACCCAGGCGCAGACGCCCGGCATAGCTGGATTTCGCCAGCAGGGGCAGGATGTCCTTGAGGTCGTGCCAGGCATCCGGGTTCTTCTTGAGTGCCTGGGCCAGGCGCCGGGCATCCTCGAGATGGCCCATGCCGAGGTTGTAGGCGGCCATCGCCATCCAGGTCCGGTCCGGCTCGGGTATGCGCTCCGGCAACTGGTCCCGGAGCATGATCAGGTAACGCGCCCCGGCCAGGATGCTCTCGGCCGGATTGAGGCGATCGCTCACGCCCAGTCGATCGGCGGTTTCCGTGGTCAGCATCATGATTCCGCGCACGCCGGTAGGCGAGGTGGCCGAGGCATTCCATTGCGATTCCTGGTAAGCCAGGGCTGCCAGCAGGCGCCAATCCAAACCGGTCTCGCCCTGGGCATGTTCGAAATGCGCCCGCAATTCCGGCAGAAACCGGCCGCGCCGGGTCAGTATCCCCTCGACATCGGCCTCGTCGAGCCGGCGCAGATGGCCGAAATAGCGTTCCTTCAGGCGATCGAGCCAGCCGTCCTCGCGGATGGAACGGAAGAAATCGGCCACCGCCTGACGCAGGCGCATGTCGGCATTCTTGGGCAGCACCCAGGCGATATCACGGTTCTCGGTCAATGCCATGGCAACCACCAGCTTGGGCCAGTAATTCCAGATCACGTCGAAAGTGCTGGCATCGGCCACCGTGCAATCGGACAACCCGGTCGCCACCCGTTCGAGCAGTTCCTCGGTCGAGGTGGTACCCACCTCCAGCCAGCGCAAGGCCGGGAAGGCCTGGCGCACCTCCATCAGGCGCTCGGCGTGGCTGCTGCCCTTGACCACCTCCAGCCTGACACCGGCAAGGTCGCCCAAGGTCTCCGGCGTCTTGATGCCGGGTCCGCATACCACCAGTTCGCGCTCGTTGGCATAGGCCGGCCCGAAACGCACGCGCCCGTTACGTTCGGAGGTCTCCGCCAGCCAGCCGGCAGCGAAATGGGCCTGGTTGCGGACGACTCCGGAAAGCAGGTCGGCCACACTGTCGGCAACCGTCACCTTCAACTCCAGGCCCTGCCGGCGGGCGAACTCGGCGGCGAGGTCGTATTCGAATCCAGCCGGATTGCCATCCGCGTCCAGGTAATAGGTGGTCGGGCTTTGCCGGGTCATTACGACCAGGCGCTGGGAATCGAACGGCGAGGAGAGCGGGAACCAGGCCCAGTAGACCAGGATCGCGGCGAGCAGGGCCGCCAGCACCGCGAAGCGGAGCACGTTCAGGCGCGCGAAATGTGACGGTCCGCTCGTCAAGCTGAACTTATGCATGTAGAATGCGCCCTCTTCCGGAACAGCCGCCCACCAAGGCGACCACACCGGAACCCCACGGAAAGGTGCCGGAGTGGTCGAACGGGCCGGACTCGAAATCCGGTGTACAGCTTGCTGTACCGTGGGTTCGAATCCCACCCTTTCCGCCAATTATTCCTAGTGTTCATGCGGCTTCCAGCAGTTTCGGAGGCTTCCGCGTGACATCTGTTTTTGATCCTCTCGTTTTCCATGTAGGCAACCTGGGTTACGGCGCTGCTGCGCCTACATTTACTGCCTACATCCTACCCTACTCCCCACGCTGCCTGTCGCACTTCACCCCAGCACATCAGTGGTAGGCCGCCTGCCAGTCCGAGTAGATCGCCTGTTGGGCCTCCTCCAGCGTCACCTGGCCGACGCAGACCAGGCACTGCATCTTCACCTCCAGCCGGTCCATCCACTTGGCCTCGCGCCAGGGTTGCGGCTGCAGGTTGTTCAGACAGTACGGGTGTCGTCATCGGGACGGTCGCTTTATCAATTTGTTGCATTCGGCGGGGCCACCATGGGTTCTAGCCATGCTGAATCATGACCCAAACGTATAAAAGGCCGAACTTGAAATCATGCTGTTGCACGACAAATTGAACTTGTTACGGGAAGGCCAGTGGGGCGAACTGATGGCCGTCCAGAAAGAACAAATGAAGTTACTGAGCAAATTTGTGGATAAGGTAGGCGTGGTCGAATAATGGAACATACAAACGTTCTTGTCCTGATTGTCCTTACTGGCCAAAAAAGAAGACCTCAGCACCACACTCACTAATACTCACGAGCACACGTTTTATTCCAACGCACCACTTTCTCTACAGCTATTTATCTCGTTCGCGCTATTTAATACTTTTAATCGCCGCACTTGTGCCATAATCAGTTCCATCACGCTGATTATCGTGCTGCCATGCAAAAACTCGCCAACACCGCCAAAGACCTGGGCCTCATCGTGCGCGCCACCCGCATTGCCCAGGGCATCCGTGCCCAGGACCTGGCCGGCACCGCCTCGGCACGTTTCCTGACTGACCTGGAGGCCGGCAAGCCCACGGTTCAACTCGGCAAGGTGCTGGACGTCCTGGAGGGGCTGGGCATCCGCGTCTATCTCGACATCCCCGATGACGTGACCCTGCCCAGCAACCTTGCCGACATCCAGGGCCGGCGGATTCCGCGATGAGCGCGCGCGAACTTGAGGTCTGGCTGGACCACGACCGCGTCGGCACCCTGCGCGACGAAACCAGTCACTGGACCTTCGCCTACGCGCCGGAATGGCTCGCCAACCCTCGGGGATTCGACCTGTCGCCGGGCCTGAAGCGCGCGGATACGACCATCGTCGACACCAGCAACCAGCGCCCGGTGCAGTGGTTCTTCGACAACCTGCTGCCCGAGGAAAACGCCCGGCTGATGCTGGCCAGGTCGGCCGGTACCGAGGTTGCCGACGCCTGGGGGTTGCTGGCCTATCTTGGCGCCGAATCAGCGGGCGCCCTCACCCTGCTGGCGCCTGGCGAAACGGTCGCCGAACCCGGCCTGGCGCCGCTGCCCGACGCCCTGCTCGATCAGCGCATCCGTGATCTCCCGCGCGTGCCGCTCCAGGCCGGTGCCCCCAAGCGCATGTCGCTGGCCGGGGCGCAGGAAAAGCTGGCGGTCGTGCTCGATGGTCAGCTTTATGAACCCGTCGGCGGCCGCCCTTCGACCCACATCCTGAAACCCGACACCACGGCGGCCGGCTACCCGCACAGCGCGGCCAACGAATGGTTCTGCACGCAACTGGCCGCCGCACTGAAACTGCCGGTACCGGACACCCGCCTGTTCCATGTCCCGTCGGCGGTCTACTGCGTGGCCCGCTTCGACCGGCGTGTCGACCCCGGCACGGGCGAGATGCGTCGACTGCACACCCTGGACGGCACGCAGCTGCTTACGCTCTCCCGCCAGGTCAAATACGCCCGAAATACTCTGGATTCCCTGCTGGCCATCGTCGAACTCTGCCGAACCAAGGTGCAGACCCGCCGGGCGCTGTTCCGCTGGCTGGTCTTCAACGTGTTGATCGGCAACGGCGACGCCCACCTCAAGAACCTGTCGTTCCACCTCGACGCCGGCGGCGTCCGCCTGGCCCCGCACTACGACCTGGTCAGCACGGCCATCTACACCACGCCCGACTTCGATCCACACCCGCCCCACTGGCCGGACACCGCGCTCTCCATGCCCTTGGGTAATGCGCGCACCTTCGCCCAAATCAGCCGCGCGGATTTGCTGAAGGTGGCCGACGCCCTCTCGATACCCGCGAATCTGGCCGGCGATTATCTCGATGAACTCTTGCGCCACGCCCAACCGGCGGCGGACAGCCTGCTGGAGCGGTACCGGGCGTTACCCGACATCCCCGGCGTGATACGGCAAGGCGAGGAAAAGACGTTGCGGGCCATCCGGTATTTGCCCATCGTGGAGATGACGGCCCGGTTGGCTTCGTGAAGGCCTAGGTAGCAGCTCAATCCATGACCAGCCGCAGCCCTATGGAAGCCACCCATCGCGCGGTCAGCTGCTCGCCGTTGACATATTGGCTGATGGGCACCTGGATGACGCCGTAGACATGCGTGTTCGGGGCCACCTCGACGCTCAGGCCCGGGCTGAAATACGTGGCATGGCCACCGGAATTTCCATCCGGATCGGCCAGGCTTCCCTTGTCCCGTGCCCGGTGCAGGTAACTGAACTGCACCAGTCCGGTCACGGTTTCGCTGATCGGGTAGTGCAAGCCGAGGTCGACGCCGATGCTGCGGCCGGGTTCGTAACCGCTACGGTGATCGACAGGCAGTTGCGCCTGCAGCTGGGCGAAACCGCCCCAGGACGAGTTCGGGAACGACCAATGCAGATTGGCGCCTAGAATCGCGTCGGTGCTGCCGGTGCCGGGTTGCAGCGAGGCCTCCATGGCCTCGCCGGGCGCCATCTCCAGGCCGGTGGCGCCGGTGGGCAGTTTCAGCCCGAGGCGCAGGCCGCCACCCCACTGGTGGTCGTCTGCCATGAAGCGGTAGCGGCCGCCGACCCGGATGTCGCCCAGCCGGGTATAGCCGGCCTGCTGGATTTCCGGCGGCACGATATCGAGCGTGTGGGCATGCTCGCGCCGCACCAGGGGTACCTGCAAGGCCAGGCCCCAGGTGCGATTGAGCGCGTAATCCAGGTCGACGGCGAGGGTCTGGTTGCGGGTGTACCTGTCTTCGATTTCCTCCCCCGAGCCGCTCGGGCTCGGCGGCGCGATCCTGGCGGAACCGGCGCGCAGGCGGTCGGCCCGGGCATGGACATAGCGCAGGTCCAGGCGCAGACCCCGGTCGTGGGCCAGGCTATCGATATCCCAGGCCGGGTTGATCTCGCACGCCATGGAACCGCAGGAGGCCTGGGCGCCCGGCACGCCGAGCGCGCCTGCCAGCATGACCGGCAGGCACTTGATGGTCTTGGGCAGCATTTTTCCCCTCGTCTTGTGATTGCAGCAGAAACTACATGGTGACCAGGCCCTTCTCGATGGCATACGCGGTGACGGTCGAGGCATTGTGCAAGTCGAGTTTCTTCATCAGGTTGGAGCGGTGCTTCTCGACCGTCTTGATGCTCAGGCTCAGGTAGGTGGCGATGTACTTGTTGGGATGCCCCTCCGCCACCAGCTTCAATATTTCCCGCTCGCGATGGGTCAGGGTGTCCCACTTGCTGGCCATCCCCTCGGCCTTGCCGGTACCGGTACCCAGGTAGCCGTTGATGACCTTGTCCGAGATATCCGGGCTCAGGTAGGTCTTGCCGTGCAGGACGCTCCGGATGGCGACACGCAGTTCGTCATGGGAGGCGTCCTTGAGCATGTAGCCGTCCGCGCCAGCGCCCAGGCAGGCATGGATGTACTCCTCGGTCTTGTGGATCGTGAGCACCAGCACGCGGATTTCCGGATTGCGCCGCTTGATGTCGATCATGGCTTCGATGCCGTTCATCCCGGCCATGGAAATGTCCATCAGGACCAGATTGGGCGACAGTTGCGCGATGGCCCGGATGGCGTCGCGACCGTTGTCGGCCTCGCCGACGATCTCGATATCGGGATCCTGCGACAGCAACGCACGCAGCCCGGCCCTGAGCAAGGTATGGTCCTCGACGATGAAGATGCGCTGTTTCCCGGTCATGATGCCTCCTGCCTAGAGTGGGTACCGTTCGTCGTTATTGTCCCGAGTGCATGAACAGCCACTCCGAATACCTGGTCTTGCCTTCGAAATCCCTGTCCGCGCTCTTGAAGTTCCCCTTCTTGAGCGGTGCCTCCTCGGACAGGCTGTGGACGCCGTAGATCTCCCCCTTTGGCCCGGTCACCAGACCCCACTGAGTGCCACGTGTCATCGGGTCGGGATAGATCTTCCTCAGGTAGCGCCTCGGCATCGGGTAGCGCGGGTCTTCCAGGAGGTCTTCCAGGCTCAGGGGGTAACGCAGGGCCCGGCCCGGGGTGTTCCGGTAATACTGGTCCAGGGCCTGACGGAACTGGTTGCCGATGAACAGCAGTTCGCGCTCCTTTTCCCGCTGCTGCTCGGTCAGCCAGACCTCGGCCGCCGCGGTCAGGCCCAGGCCCATGATGGCGACCAGCACCAGCAGGCCGATATAGGTGTAGCCGTGGGCGGCGGGGCTGAAGCGGCAAGCGCGGCACATGCTCGACCCCTACCAGTCCTTGAACGCCGTGCCGTCCCGGGCAATTCCCGGGGCGCCGCTCTTGACGTCGGCCACGCCGCCCTTTTCCAGTTCCAGGGGCGGGATGCCGACCCAGGTGGCGCTGCTGTCGGTCATGGGGTCGACCGGCAGGCCATGCAGGTACTTGTTGCTGACCAGGTCCCCGAGGGCATCCGGATATTTGCCGTTGTCGCCGTAATACTTGTCCAGGGTCTCCCGCAGCAGGGCCAGGTCCTGGCGCAGCACGGCCTCGCGCGACTTTTCCAGGCTGGTGAAATAGCGCGGCGCGGCCAGGGTCAGCAGGGTCGCAATCACCGCCATGACCACCAGCAACTCGATCAGGGTAAAGCCGGTTCGGCGTCGCAGGGCCATCATCCTTCCCCTACCAGTTCCGATACGGGATGCCGTTCAAGCCGACCCCCGTCGCCATCGAATAGACATCGAACACGTCGGCGCCCTCGTCGGGCGCATCCGGCGCGCTGGCATAGCTGCGCTTGCCCCAGGTCTCCTCGTCGGAGCGGGCCGGGTCCGGGAAGAATGGGTCGCGCGGCACCCGGCGCAGGAAGCGCAAACGCCCCTTCTGGTCCGGGCTGGCGAGATCGGGCACGCCATCGACCAGGACCGCCAGGGTCTCGGGATAGCCCGACTGGTCGACCGAATGCGCGATCCTCCCCTCCTGGACCGCCTGCCGGTAGTCGTCCAGGGCCGTGCGGATCTGCCGCAGGGCAGCGCGCAACTCGTTCTCCTTCTCCCGCTTCACCACCACCTCGGCCATCGGCAGGGCCATGCTCGACAGCAGGGCGACGATGGCCACCGTCACCACCAGCTCGATCAGGGTGAATCCGGATGGCCTCCGGATACCGGGCCAGGTCATGGCTGCACCGTGATGGCAAACGGCTCGGGCAAATTCGCGGTCACGCTTTCGCCACCCGGGTTGAGCGTCAGGATCCGGCTGACGGCGACCTGTGCGCGCGGCTTGTCGGCCAGGATCTCGAAGATCAAGGTGACAACGCTGCCGCTGGCACCCTCCGTCCCCCGACCCGAGAGGTCGACCACGATCTGGCCACTGCTGGCATCTATGGTCCTGGAAAAGCTCGACGGCAGCCCGTTCTGCTTCATGTAGCCGCCCTCTTCCGCCTCGACCGCCTTGAGCGCGCCGGTATCGTAGCTCAACAGCAAGCCCATGCTGCCCAGGGCCTGGGCCGACTGGGCGTTGAGGGTCAGGCTGACAATCTCGCCCGGCTTAGCCTGGGCCGGCCCCTGCCAGGAGAAGGCCACCGGTCCGGCGGCCGCTGCGGCGCCCTGCCCCGCTGCTGGCGCCACCTTGCTTCCAGGCGCGGGGCGGCCTTGCAGGACCGGTCCAACCGAACCCGACGCGCTGGCGACCATGCTGCCCTGCGACTTCATGTTGAACGTATTGGTCCGCAGGCTGGTCTCGGTGCCCGACCAGTACTCCATCGCACCGGCGTCGGGCAGGCGGGCGCCACCGACGATGTGGGGGGTGATGGAGAGCACGATCTCGGTCTTCTTGCCATCGTCACGGTGGCTGGAGAACAGGCGCCCGAGCAGGGGAATGTCGCCGAGGCCGGGAATCTTGCTCGCGCTCTTGCGATCCTCGTCGTTGATCAGGCCGGCCAAGACCTGGGTCTCGCCGTCCTTCAGGCGCAGCACCGTATTGGCGTTGCGGGTATTGACCGGATAAGCGACCGTGCCGGAATCCCCTGTATCGACCGCCTTGCCGGCGGAGCTGACCTCCAAACCGACCTTGATGACCACCTCGTTGTCGAGATTGACATCGGGCTCCACCTCCAGTTTCAGGCCGACATCGAGATAGGTCACGCTGCCGGTGACCACCGAGGAGGCATTGGCCAGCGGCGTCACTGCGTTGGTGATCACCGGCAAGCGGTCGCCGATCATGATCCTGGCCTTCTCACGGTTGCGTACCCGGATGCGTGGGCTGGCCAGGATATTGGTGTCGCTGTCGTCGAGGTGCAGGTTCAGGGTGGCGCTCAAACCGGTGGCGAGCAGATCGCCGCTGCGCAAAGCGCGCAGGGCGCCCCAGGTCTTGGCCGATTCCGGTGTAGCCAGGCCGAAACTGTCCGGCAGGGCCAGCCCCAGCTCACTCAGGCGCGTGCTGCTCACCTCCAGCACCTCGACCTCCAGCATTACCTCGGGCTCGGGCAGGTCCTGGTCGGCCACCATCTTTTCCGCCAGGCGGATCGCATCCGGTGTATCGCGCATGACCACCGAATTGCTCTTCTCGTTGATGTAGATGTCCTTGGTCTTCAGGAGGCCCTTCAGCATGGCCAGGATCTGCTTGGGATCGGCATGGTTGAGATGGAAGCTGCGTATCTTCAGGTCCTGGTAATCCTTCAGCTTGGCCGGGGTGCTCGGATAGACGAACACCGTGTTGTCGCTGATCACTTTCTTCTCGAGCTGGTTCTGGAGCAGGATCAGCTCGATGGTGTCCTCCACCGAGACATCCTTGACGAAGATCGAGGTCTTCAGGTCCGCCTTGACGTCCTTGTCCAGGAGTACGTTGATGCCGCTGGTGCGCGACAGGGCCTCGAACACCATCTTCAGGTTGGCGTCGCGGAATTGCAGGGTGACCGGCTTGGCGAACTTGGCCTTCAGCCTGGGCTCGGCCACCTGCTCCTTGGTCGCCAGGTCCTCGATCTGGCGTGACAATTGGATGGCCCTGGCGTTCTTCGGGTTCTCCTGGATGACCGGCCGGATGGCCGAGCGGGCGCCATCGAGATCACCTTTTTTGACCAGGCCTTCCACCTCGGCCATGGCCAGGTCATGGCGCTTATCCATGGCCAGTGACTCCAGCCCGAGCTTGGCGCGGCTGTCGTCCGGGTCAATGTCCAGGATACGCCGGTAGACCGCCTCCGCCGTCTCCGGCCGGCCGCCGGCGCGCTCGCTGCCGGCCGTGGCCAGCAGGCGGTTCAGGGCCAGCTCGCGCTGGCGCAGGTAATCGGCCCGATACGAAGCGGTGTTCGGTTCCTGCGCACTGGCCTCGGCCAGTTTCTTCAGGCCTTCCTCGGCTTGCCCCTTGGCCAGGAGCGCCATGCCGTCGCGGTGCAGGGCCTGGCTGGCGCAACCATGCAGCAGGAATGCGGCCAACATGAGAATCGCGACGCGCCATCCGCCAGCTCGATATGTCCTGTTCATGATTCTTCCCCTGTCCTGAGGGTTGCGACCAAGCCTGCAAAGGTGAACTGGCGATGTTGAGTGCTCATGTCCGCTACCCCGCGCTGATCGTCTGCTTGATGTTCAGGGGCAGGTAGGTCATCTCCAGCACCCCGCCTTGCAAACGCCCCACCCGGTAGGTGTTCTCGATCACCTCGCCCTCGCTGACCGTATAGATCCGATCGCCCTTGACCAGCAGGATGGTCAGCGTCTCGCCATCTAGATAGCGCCCCATGAACGTGAACGGCATCGGCGGCGCCGAGGGCGGCGGTGGGGGCGGCGGCTTGACCGGCGGCGGCGGGGGCGGCGGCACATACCAGGACATGGCGCCGAACAGCTTGCCGATCGCACTGTCGTCGCGTCCTGATCGCTGCAGACGTTCCAGTGCGAGCCGTGGCACCGCCTGCCCGGCCGGCCTGGCCCCCTCTGCCCGCTCAGACGCCGGCGCGACTGGCGTCAGCACAGCCCGCATGGGCGCCGTGGCGTCGTCACCCGAGAGGGCCGACAGGACGATGGTCACGGTCAGCACCACGAGCAGGGTGCGTTGCCGCCAGGTTGGCCATTTCATGTCGATTTCCCCAGGAAAAGGACCAGCCTGAGCTTGGCATTGAGCACGGGATCGCCGACCTTCTGGCGCTCGAACAGAACTTGTTCCAAGGCGACGTTGGGCAATTCGCGGGTCAGGTCGCCCAGGCAGCCGCGTATCTGCTGGTAGCTACCCTTGAGGGGCAGGATCATCTGCATGCGCACCAGCCGGCCTTGCCGGTCCGGCGCCGTCTTGTACTCGCCCTGTTCGAGGTTGAGGCCATGACGATGCGCGATCTCGGCGATCTTGCCGATCTGGTCCACCGCCCCCCGCTCAGCTGGGAAAGCCTGGTAGAACTGGTCCAGCTGCTGCGCCGGCGTCTGCACCTGTGCCGCCTTGGCGGCCGCGTGCAGGCGCGTCGTCAGCGCATCGAGCTTGAGCCGCAGCGCGTCCTCGCGCTCTCCGGCCGGCCCCACCACCGAGCCATACAGGGCCGCCCCGGCCACCGCCAGGGCCACCGCGGCCAGGCCGGGCCAACCCAGCAGTCGGCCCGCGCGGCTGCTGTCGAGGCCGCTCATGGCTGGGCCTCCGACCAGGCCGCAACCAGGGAGAATCGCACCGGTTTCTGCGGGTCCTGCTGCTGGACCTGGTGGTTCTGCAAGGCCACGCGGGTGAATATCGGGTGCGCCCCGAGCTGCTTGACGAAGGCCAGGGCGGCATCGAGATGCTTCGCCTCGCCGCCGATCCTGACCAGCCCCTTGAGGGTATCAGGCTCCATGACCAGGAGCGCCACGTCGGCGCCGCTGGACTCCTCCACGGCACTGAACAGCCTATCCCAGGGCAAGGCGAGCTGGTTCAGGACCTG
>JAAXVP010000277.1 GCA_013335435.1 Thiobacillus sp.
CTGCAAGGCGCGCAGGTCGCCACCGGTGGCGACCTGAATCTGGATGGCCGCAACGTCAATGTCCTGGCGGCCCAGGATGTGCATACGTCGACCACGACGGCCAAGGAAATCGCCATCAACCTGTCGTCCTCCAACAAGGCGGAGGCCAAGGCGGAGGCCAGTGCGGAAGCCAGCGGCAAGAAGCTGTCGCTGAATGCGGAGGCCAGCGCCAAGGCCTCGGCCTCGACCGACAACGTCATCGGCCTGGCCATCTCCGACGAGAAGCGCACCGACCTCGACATCACCAACAAGGGCACGGTGCTCAAGTCCGGCGGCAACGCCGCCTTGAAATCCAGGGAGACGCTGACCCTGCAGGCCGCCGCGGTCGATGCCGCCGGCAACGTCGACCTGAAGGCCAAGGACATTCGTTCCCTGGCGGCGGATGACGTCCATCTTTCCAGCAATGAAGTGAAGACCACCACGGTTGGCATGTACGTCGCCGCCGAGGCCTCGGCGGGGGCCGAGGCCCACGCCAAGGCCAACGTCACCAGTGCCTCGGTGGGCGCCAGCGCCGATGCCGCGGCGGAGGCCGGCATCGGCTTGCACGTCGGACACGAGGAATCCCGCTCCAGCAAGGGCGGCACCACGGCCGTGGTCACCACCATCAAGTCCGGCGGCAACCTCACCCGCCAGGCGGATAACGCGATCGTGGACGTGGGTTCGAATCTGGAGGCCGGCGGCGATTTATCCCAGAGCGCCCGCGAGATCGACCTGCGCGCCGCGCGCGACACCCGCTTCGAGACCAGCGAGTCGGACAGCCACGTGGCCCGCCTCGGCCAGTTCGGTTCCGCCGGGGCCGGGGCAAGCGCGGGGGCGGGGGTCGGCACCACCGGCGTCCAGGCCGGCGCCAATGCCAACGCAAAGGCCGTCGCCGGGTTCAAGGCGGGCTATCAGAACGAGATGTCGAAAGAGTCCAGTTCCGCGAGCGAGGCGGTGGTCGGCCAGATCAAGTCCGGCGGCAAGATCACCTCGACCTCCTACGGCAAGACCAGCATGGAAGGCACCCGCCTGACTTCCGGCGGCGACACCGAAATCAGCGCCTCGCAACTCGACTACCGGGCGGCGCGCAACACCCAGAGCAGCGAATCCGAAACCCGCAACATCGATGCCAGCATCAAGTTCGGCGGCGGCGTCGCCGCCAGCGCCGGGACCGAGGGCGTCAAGGTCGGGCCCCAGGTGGAAGGCTCGCTGGGCCTGAACTACGCCGGCGGCAAGGATTCCGCTTCCGCCTCCCAGGCGGTCGTCGGCGGCATCTCCTCGGGTGGCAAGCTGAAAGTGGGGACCACCCAGGGCGACATGCGCTTCGAGGGTACCGACATCGAAGCGGCCGGCGACGTGGCCCTGGCCGCCAAGGGCAGCGTGGCCATGGACGCCGCCCGCGACGAATCCCATGCCACGAGCAGGAGCACCAACCTAGGCATCAGCGCGGGCTTCACGGCCGGCGCGGGGGAGAACTCGGGCGAAGGCTCCGCCAACTTCGGCCTCAAGGACAGCTCCGCCAATTCCAGCCAGGCCCGTGCCGGAGCCGTGAAATCCGGCGGCAACCTGGCCATCTCGGCGGGCAAGGATGCCAGCTTCGAAGGCACGAAGATGGCGGCGGCGGGCGATGCCTCCCTCAGCGCCGCCGGCAACACCACCTTCAAGGCCGCCAGAAGTACTTCGGACAACCAAGACCTGGACGTGAACGTCGGGGTTTCCGGTAACGTCAGCAAGGAAAAGGGCAAGAAGAGCTCCGGAGAAGGCGAACTGGACTTCGGTTTCGGCTTCGGCCAGGCGAACAAGGTGGATTCCGAAGCGGCCAGCATCACATCCGGCGGCAAGACGAACGTGGTTTCCGGCGGTGACGTTATCCAGGAAGGCGCCGTGGTATCGGGCAGCCAGGTCCAGGCCGCCGGCAAGGTCATCACCAAGGGCCTGGAAAAGGTCGACCGGTCCTTCGACATCGGTTTCTCCGCCACCGTCGGGGTCAAGAAGGACGGCGAGGAACCCGCCCAGCAAGGCAAGGACGACGCGGCCAAGGACACGCCCAAGGCCAGGCGGCTCGCACCGGACGATGACGGCCAAGCCGGCCGCAAGAAGGTCTCCGACGACACGCCGGACACGAGGCACAAGACGGCCGACGACGACACGGCCTCGCCCCACAAGGACGCCGCCGACGGGGCAAAGAAGCCAGCCAATGCGGAGGACGCCGACAAATCCGTGCTGCAGAGCACCGCCGCGGCAACCCAGGTGCCAGCCACGAAGAAGCCGGTGACCATGGACGAGGCTCGTGCCAAGGGTTGGCGAGGGGAAGACGGCAAGTGGATCTGGCCCGGCAACGACGGCTTCAAAGGTGAGCCCAAGACCGAATCGCTTCAGGTCGGTACCACCCTCGATCGCTTCGGCTCGGACAAGGGTACCTTCTTCGCCCCTGCCGGTACCCCGCTGGCGGAGCGGGCCATGGCACCGGATACTGTCGGCAAAAATCTGACCCTGACCAAGTACGAGGTGCTCAAGCCTTTGCCGGTGGCCGCCGGCGAGATCGCGCCCTGGTTCGACCAACCAGGCGGTGGAACCCAGTACAAGGCGTCCCTGAGCGCGGAAGAACTGGTCAAACAGGGATATCTCAAGAAGATCGAGGTCCACCAGGACGTCAAGGTGGAGGATCTGGTCGACAAGGGGATGATCAAGAAGTAGCGCCCTCGCCATGTGGCTTGGTCACGGGGAGCGATTCGCGGAGAATCGCCCCTGGGCGTTGTCGAAACTGGATCGGGGCGGCAGACGCTGATATGGCCTGGCAAAGGAAGCGGAATGTTCGATATCGGTGAATACAGATATGGCGGCCTGGATGAAGCGGCGCGTGAGCGCCATCTCATCAACCAGGCTGCCCAGCGGCTCAAGGCACTCGGCGCGCGCGACTTCAACCTGCTGGAAGACGAGGATGAATGCCTGTGCTTGGAGAAGAACGGCGGGTTGTGGGTCATCTTTTATTCGGAACGCGGCAGCAAGACCTTCGTGGCCGCATTCAGCTCTCTCAGCAACGCGCTCGACCACATGGCTGTGGAACTTCTGGGTCGCTTTCCGCTTGGTTTGGACTGGAGCGGGCTGTACGCCGAGCCGTTGTGACCGGGCAAGACCGGTTCGCGCCATTCTCCGTGCGGCCGGCCGGACATGTGCTGTTTCCCTGTCACCCCGCTGTCTCCGATTTTCGGGTCTGGCCGCCTGGGAAAATCGCCTTCGATAGCCGGGCTGAACGCAAAAACGGGCGCCGTAGCGCCCGTTTTCTGTTGTTTGCCAGCGCTTACTTGCTCGCGAACTCTTCCAGCTTGCGCGCCTTGATCACCTGGCCATTCAACCCGGCGTCCTTGGCGGAGCCGCCGTAGGCGATGGTCATCAACTGCGAGTAATACAGCACCGGCAGGTTGAACTTGGTGCCGTACTTCTTGTTGATCTGACCCTGGTAGACCTCGGTGTTGGCCTGGCACAGCGGGCACGGCGTGACCAGCATCTCGGCGCCGGAATCGTAGGCGGCCTCGATGATGTCCTTGATCTGGGCTTGGGCCCGATCCGGCTCGGAGAAGGCCAGGGCGCCGCCGCAGCAGGTCACCTTCTGGTCGTACTTGGTCGCCTCGGCGCCCACGGTCTCGATCAGTTTGTCGAGGTACATGGGGTTCTCGAACGACTCGCCACTGATGCCGAACGGCCGGTTGGTCTGGCAGCCGACGTAGCCGGCGATCTTCATGCCTTCGAGCGGCTTCTTGACGTGGCTGGCCAACTCGGCATAGCCCAGATCCTCGATCAGGACCTCGACCATGTGGCGGACCTCGGGGATCACCTTGAGGTTCAGGCCGGCTTCCTTGAGCGCGGTGTTGGTGTCGGCCAGCAGCACGTTGCTGTGCTCCAGGCGCTCCTTCGACTCGCGCGCACCCAGCCAGCAGGCCGCACAGGTGGCGACGATGTCGCGCTCGGGCAGGTTCTGCTCGGCCAGGGCGAAGTTGCGGGCATTCATCACGTGGCGCGGCAGTTCGCCGGCCTCGGCGTAGCTGACCGAGGCGCCGCAGCAATTCCAGTCCGGGATCTCGGTCATCTTGATGTCCAGGGTCTTGCACATGGACTCGACCGAAACCAGGTAGTTGGATGCCGAGGCGCCCTTCTGCGACGAGCAGCCGGGGTAGAACGCGTATTCTTTCTTAGCCATCTTCATTCACTCCTTAGGCCGTACGGCCCTTGCGCTGGACTTCCAGTTCCTTGGCCTTGGCCAGCATGGCGTGGATACCCTTGATGTCCTTGCACTTGTGGCCGCCGCCGAGGGCTTCCATCAAGTTCAGGCGGCCGGCCTTGACCAGGCCCAGGGCGACGTCCTGCATGGCCATGGCCTTCTTGATGCCGGAGCCGATGCCGTCCTTGAAGTACAGGGTCTGGGTCAGCTGGACCTCGTTGACGCGGCCGGTCTTGGTGGCGTTGTTCCAGAAGGTCTGCGACAGGTGCAGGGTGGGCTGGCCCTTGGGGGCGCGGCCGATCCGGTAGGCATACTCGGCGATGCCGTGCATGATGTGGGTGATCGGCACCTTGCGCGGGCA
>JAAXVP010000278.1 GCA_013335435.1 Thiobacillus sp.
CGAGACAACCCGCGCCCGTCGCCGGCGCCGGCCCGGGCCTCGCGGCCCTGGATTGGGATGCCTTGCGCCAGGCGGTCGCGACCTGTACCCGCTGTTCCCTGCACGAGACCCGGACCAAGGCCGTGTTCGGCGTCGGCGATCTGCAGGCCGACTGGCTGATTGTCGGCGAGGCGCCGGGTGCCGACGAGGACCGTCAGGGTGAACCCTTCGTCGGCCAGGCCGGCAAGCTGCTCGATGCCATGCTGGCCGCCATCGGCCAGAAGCGCGGCGCCAACGTCTACATCGCCAACGTCCTGAAATCGCGTCCGCCCGGCAATCGCGACCCGAAGCCGGACGAGGTGGCGGCCTGCATCCCTTATCTGGAACGCCAGATCGACCTGATCCGGCCGAAGATCATCCTCGCCCTTGGCCGCTTCGCCGCGCAAAGCCTGTTGCGTACCGAGACTTCCATTTCCAGGCTGCGCGGACGGGTCCACGAATACCATGGCGTGACCATGGTGGTGACCTATCATCCGGCCTATCTGTTGCGTAACCCCGCCGACAAGTCCAAGGCCTGGGAAGACCTTTGCCTGGCCCGGAGTACCCTGCAATCCGCTTCGTCCAATTCATATACAGGAGATTAACAATGTTTCGTAACGTATTGATCCTGATGTTTTCGTTGCTGTTTATAAGCCAGCTTTCCGGCTGCGGCTACAACACCATGCAGGTCCAGGACGAGGAGATCAAGGCGCAGTGGTCGGAGGTGATCAACCAGTACCAGCGTCGGGCCGACCTGGTGCCCAACCTGGTCAATACGGTGAAGGGCTATGCCTCTCATGAGAAGGACATCCTGATCCAGGTCACCGAGGCGCGTGCCAAGGTCGGCCAGATCGCCGCCACCCCCGAACTGGCCAACGACCCGGCTGCCCTGGCCAAGTTCCAGGCCGCCCAGGGCGAACTGTCGGGTGCCCTGAGCCGGCTCATGGTGGTGGTCGAGAACTATCCGCAGCTGAAGGCCGACACCGCCTTCCGCGACCTCCAGGCTCAGCTGGAAGGCACCGAGAACCGCATCACCGTGGCACGCAACCGCTACATCCAGGCGGTCAAGGACTACAACATCACGGTGCGCAAATTCCCCACCAACCTGACTGCCATGATGTTCGGCTATCAGGCCAAGGCCAACTTCACGGTCGACAACGAGAAGGCGATCTCGGCGCCGCCGACCGTCGATTTCGGCACGGCGGCACCCGCCAAGTAAGGCCTACTTGGCGCCCTTGAGCAGGGATTGCCGCAGGATCGCGGCGATCTCCTCGACCGAGCGGGTGCTGGAGTCGAGGATGGGGATGCCGACGTCGGTCAGCATGTTGTAGGCCTGGTCGAGTTCCTGCTTGCAGGTTGCCAGCGAGGCATAGGTGCTGTTCGGGCGTCGTTCCGAACGGATGGCCGCCAGCCGTTCCGGCTTCAGGGTCAGGCCGCGCAGCTTCTTCAAGTACGGCATCAGGCTCTCGGGCAGGCTGTGATGCTCGAAATTCTCCGGGGTGAGCGGGTAGTTGGCCACCTTGAGGCCGTATTGCATGGCCATGTAGAGCGAGGTCGGCGTCTTGCCGCTACGCGACACCCCGACCAGGATCAGGTCGGCCTGCTCGTATTTCTGGGTCGACAGGCCGTCGTCGGCGGCCAGGGAGAAGTTCACCGCGTCGATGCGGTCGTGGTAGGCGCCGGCGTCCGAGGCGCTGTGCGACTGGCCTTTCACCGCCACGGCCGGTCGACCGAGCTCGCCGATCATCATGCCCAGGAAGTGGCCGTAGATGTCCATCACCACCGCGCCGGTGGCCTCCAGGGCGGCACGCGCCGAGGCCTCGGTCATGGTCGCGAAGACCAGGGGTTTCAAACTGGACACCTTCCAGGCCTCGCGGATGCGATTTGCCGCATCTTCCACTTTGTCCTGAGAGTCTACGAAAGGTAAACTCTCGGTTGCGAACGCTTCGCCGGGAAATTGGGAGAGGAGACTCTTGCCGATGATCTCGGCCGTGATCCCGGTGTGGTCGGAGATGATGAAAACCGGTCGGATTGGGTTCATGGGGGAGGAAGCTCGTAGGTTACGTTCAATTTTTGTTGGTCACGGTCGTCGCGCTTCGTGGGGAGGCGTTGGGTGCCGGGCCTGGCCTCGTATCGAGGATCAAGATGGACTATATCGCGCGCTTTCAAACCCTGTCCATGCATGACGTGGAAAAGGTAGGCGGCAAGAATGCCTCGCTCGGCGAGATGCTTTCAAACCTTTCCAGCAAGGGCGTCCGGGTGCCGGACGGCTTCGCCACCACGGCCGATGCCTTCCGGGAATTCCTGGCCCAGGACGGTCTCGCCGACCGTATTGCCGCCAAGCTGGCTACCCTCAACGTCGACGACACTCTGTCTCTGGTCAATGCCGGCCGCGAGATCCGCGGCTGGATGATGGAGGCGCCGCTGCCGCCCGGCCTGGAGGCCGGCATCCGCCACAACCATCGACTGATGTGCGCCGAGGCGGGCGAGGACCTGCAATTCGCGGTGCGCTCCTCCGCCACCGCCGAGGATATGCCGGATGCCTCCTTCGCCGGCCAGCAGGAGACCTTCCTGAACATCCAGGGCGCCGACAACCTGATCGACGCGGTCAAGCTGTGCTTTGCCTCGCTCTACAACGACCGCGCCATCGCCTACCGGGTGCATAGCGGCTATGCCCACGAGGTCGTCGCCCTGTCCGCCGGCATCCAGCGCATGGTCCGTTCCGACCTGGGTGTGGCCGGCGTGATGTTCACCCTGGACACCGAATCGGGCTTCCCCGACGTGGTCTTCATCACCGGTTCCTACGGCCTCGGCGAGACCGTGGTGCAGGGCTCGGTGAACCCGGACGAGTACTACGTCCACAAGCCACTCCTGGCCGCCGGCAAGCGCGCCATCATCCGGCGCAAGCTGGGCGACAAGGCCACCCGCATGGTGTTCTCGCACGAGTCGGTGGCCGAGCGCTCGACCCGGATCGAAGAAGTGCCCATGGGCCTGCGCCACAATTTCTGCCTGGACGACGACGAACTGCTCGAACTGGCGAAGTACGCCATGATCATCGAGGAGCACTACGGCCGCCCGATGGACATCGAGTGGGGCCGCGACGGCCACGACGGCAAGCTGTACATCCTGCAGGCCCGCCCGGAGACCGTGAAGTCGCGTTCCGGCCAGGTCCAGGTGCGCTACAAGATGCTGGAGAAGGGCCCGGTGCTGGCGGTCGGCCGCGCCATCGGCAGCAAGGTCGGCGCCGGCAAGGCCCGCATCATCAAGTCCCTGGACCAGATGCACGAAGTCCAGCCGGGCGACGTCCTGATCGCCGAGATGACCGACCCGGATTGGGAACCGGTCATGAAGAAGGCCTCCGCCATCGTCACCGACCGGGGTGGCCGCACCTGCCATGCCGCCATCATCGCCCGTGAACTGGGCGTGCCGGCCGTGGTCGGCGCCGGCAACGCCACCAGCACCGTGCCCGAGGGCGCCGAGGTGACGGTGTCCTGCGCCGAGGGCGAGGACGGCCACGTCTACGCCGGCCTGCTCAAGTTCGAGCGCACCGAGACCGTGGTCAAGGCCATGCCCGACCTGCCCCTCAAGATCATGATGAACGTGGGCAATCCCGAGCAGGCCTTCCACTTCGCCATGCTGCCTTGCGAGGGCGTCGGCCTGGCCCGCCTGGAATTCATCATCAGCAACGCCATCGGCATCCACCCGAACGCCGCCCTCGACTTCCAGAAGATGCCGGAAGAGGTCAAAAAGGCCATCGAGCACAAGATCGTCGGCTACCACGACCCGGTCAACTTCTATGTCGAGAAACTGGCCGAGGGCGTCGCCACCATCGCCGCCGCGTTCTGGCCCAAGCGGGTGATCGTGCGCATGTCCGACTTCAAGTCGAACGAGTACGCCAACCTGATCGGCGGTCCCCAGTACGAGCCGCACGAGGAAAACCCCATGCTCGGCTTCCGGGGTGCCGGCCGCTACGCCCACCCGATGTTCCGCCGTGCCTTCCAGCTGGAATGCCGGGCCATCAAGCGGGTGCGCGAGGACATGGGCCTGACCAACGTCGAGGTCATGCTGCCCTTCGTGCGCACCTTGAAGGACGCCGACGACGCCCTGGCGGTGATGGCCGACAACGACCTCAAGCGCGGCGAGAACGGACTCAAGGTGATCATGATGTGCGAGTTGCCGTCCAACGTCCTGCTGGCCGAGGAGTTCCTGCAACGCTTCGACGGCTTCTCGATCGGCTCCAACGACCTGACCCAGCTCACCCTGGGCCTGGACCGGGACTCCAGCCTGGTGGCCGAGAAGTTCGACGAGCGCAACCCGGCGGTGAAGAAGTTCCTGTCCATGGCCATCCAGGCCTGCAAGAAGGAAGGCAAGTACGTCGGTATCTGTGGCCAGGGCCCGTCCGACCACCCCGACCTGGCCGACTGGCTGATGGAGCAGGGCATCGACAGCCTGTCGCTCAATCCGGACACCGTGGTGTCGACCTGGACCCGGCTGGCGGCGCATCGTCGCTGAGTCGGTTTTCCGAGGTCAAAAAAGCCGGGAGGGTCCCGGCTTTTTTTATGGCCG
>JAAXVP010000279.1 GCA_013335435.1 Thiobacillus sp.
GTTCGCGGGAGGTGCCAATGAAATGGCAGGGAGGTGGTCTGGGACAGCTGGAATGATACGGCATAGTCATGGCCGGTCCAGCAGGCCATAAAAAAACGGGCGCCCGAAGGCGCCCGTTCTACGAGTTCAATCCGATGCGGCTGGATTAGAAGTCGTGGTTCATCTGCACGGTGAAGACGTCGATGCTGCTGCCGCCATCCGGATCGATGTTGGAGTAGGCGACGGCAACGTTGGTGCGCTTGGACAGGCCGTAGATGGCGCCAGCGGTGATCTGCTTGTAGCCGAGGGTTTCGGTGTCGCCGTATTGCAGAGCCAGGGTGATCGGGCCCATGCCGTAAGCGGCGGAAACCAGGTAGTTGTCGTAGTCGGTACCGAAGACTTCCTGGCTTTCGTAGGTGGCACCCAGGGTCAGGTCGCCGATGGTGTAGGAACCGTTCAGCTTCCAGGCGGACTCGTCAGCGGTGTCCTGGTGGTCTTCGAAGCCGGCGGTGACCTTCAGGGGGCCGTTGGCGTAGACCAGGGCCAGGGACCAGGCGTCAACCACGTCGGTGGTCAGGGCGTAGTCGCTCACGATGGCGACAGCAGCGTGGAAGCCGCTGTAGTCGGGGGTGATGTAGGCGATGGCGGAGTCAGCACGCAGGTCGAAACGGCCACCACCGATGATGCCACCGGAACCCTGGGCGTCGCCCATGGTGTCGGCGAACAGGTCGGCGGAACCGGCCAGCTTGTAGGGGGTGTCGTGACGGCCCATCAGGAAGGTACCGAAGCCACCGGCCAGACCGACGAAGGTGTTACGGGAAGCCAGAACGCCGGCCTTGTCTTGGCCCAGGGGGCCGCTGTCGGTCCAGGCGCCCAGTTGGTCGCCAGCGGCGGTGAAGCCGGACTCGATCTGCCAAATGGCCTTCAGACCGCCGCCCAGGTCCTCGGAACCCTTGAAGCCGATGCGGGAGGCTTGGTCGGACAGGCCCCAGTCGCCGTCGACGGAGGACATGGCGATGCGGATCTTGCCGTAGACATCAACGTTGCTGGTAGCAGCGAAAGCGGCGGGGGCGGCGACAACGCCGGCAACAGCCAGAGCAATCAGAGACTTCTTCATGGTGTAACTCCTTGTACAGGTTAAAAATTCAGCTTTCGCAGAGAGGTCCTTGATGCCTTGTGGGCTGGATCCGCTCCGCCTCGCTTCTTGCTCCGCCTCGGGGCTCGGCTTGCAGCGAGTGGGTGAAAACAACCTCTCGCGCGAGAAGTTGAACGTATTGTGTCAAGGCCGTGCGGCTAGGCCAAACCATTCCTCCAATTCAGGATATGACGGTTGGCTTATGTGTGGCGGGATTGCAACAATCGATTTTTGGGGGCTGCGGTGATGGCTTGCTTCCGGCTTCAGCCGTGGAACAGACGGCTCAGTTCCGTGCCGGGATCGCCCGCGCGCATGAAGGCCTCGCCGACCAGGAAGGTATGGACACCGTTGCGGCGCATCAGGGCGACGTCGGCTGGCGCGAGGATGCCGCTCTCGGTGACCGCGATGCGCTCCGGGCCGATTCGGGGCAGCAGGTCCAAGGTGGTTTCCAGCCGGGTTTCGAAGGTGCGCAGGTTGCGGTTGTTGATGCCGATCAGCGGGGTCCGCAATTGCAGGGCCTGGTCGAGTTCGGCGCCGTCGTGCGATTCCACCAGCACCGCCATGCCGAGTTCCATGGCCACGGCTTCGAGTTCCTGCATCTGCGCCAGGGAAAGTGCGCCGACGATGAGCAGGATGCAGTCGGCGCCCATGGCACGGGCCTCGTAGACCTGGTAGGGGTCGATCATGAAGTCCTTGCGCAGGACCGGCAGGGCACAGGCGGCACGGGCTTCCATAAGGTAGTCGTCGCAGCCCTGGAAGAATTGCCGGTCGGTCAGCACGGACAGGCAGGCGGCGCCGCCCTTTTCGTAGCCGGCGGCGATCTCGGCCGGGCGGAAGTCGGCACGGATGATGCCCTTGCTCGGGCTGGCCTTCTTGATTTCGGCGATCACGGCGGATTCGCCGGCGGCGATCTTGGCCCGGATGGCGCCGACGAAGTCGCGTGCGGCGGGTTGCGCGGCGGCGGCTTCGCGGACGGCGGCCAGGGACCGGGCGGCGCGGGCGGCGGCGACTTCTTCGGCCTTGACGGCAAGGATCTTGTTCAGGATGTCGGACATGGTTTCTTCTTCGGCTGGATTCCCGCCTGCGCGGGAATGACGGTCTAGGTTTCTTCGATTCTCACTCGTGGCGCCAGGGCGGTCAGCAGTTCATAGGCGATGGTGCCGGCAGCCGCGGCGACGGTTTCCACCGGCACGCCGTCGCCCCACAGGGTGACCGGACTGCCGACATGGGCGTTGCCGATGTCGGTGAGGTCGACGAACAGCATGTCCATGGACACCCGGCCGAGGGTGCGGGTGAGGCGGCCTTCGACCATGACCGGGGTGCCGGTGACGGCATGGCGCGGGTAGCCGTCGGCATAACCGCAGGCGACCACGCCGACCCGCATGTCGCGTTCCGCCATATATAGATGACCGTAGCCGAGGCCTTCGCCCTTGCGCACGAACTGTACGGCGATCAGCCGGCCTTCCAGATGCATGGTCGGCAGCAGGCCGAGGTCGGCGCCGGTTTGGCCGGCGAAGGGCGAGGCACCGTACAGCATGATGCCTGGCCGTGCCCAGTCGGCTATCGCCTCAGGGTAGCGCAGCAGGGCGGCCGAGTTGGCCAGGCTGGCCGGATGGTTCAAGCCTTGGGCGGCGTCCCGGAATACGGCCAGCTGGTGTTCGACGCCGATTTCGGGCTCGTCGGCGCGGGCGAAGTGGCTGATCAGGGTGATGGTGCCGATATGGGGGAGGCTCTTGAGCCGTTCCAGGGCGGCCAGCCAGGGCTTCTTCGCCAGGCCGAGACGGTGCATGCCGGTGTCGAGCTTGAGAAAGACGTCGATCTTGTGCTCGACCCGCGCCCGTGCCAGGGCGTCGACCTGGTCTTCCCGGTGGATCACCGGCTGCAGGCGGCGGCGGGCGATTTCCGCGATTTCGTCCGGGTGGAAGAAGCCTTCCAGGAGGACGATGGGGTGGCTCAGACCCTGGGCGCGCAGGGTGGCGGCCTCGTCCAGGGTGAGCACGGCGAAGCCGTCGGCGGCGCGCAATGCCCGGCCGACCCGGGCCAGGCCATGGCCGTAACCGTTCGCCTTGACCACGGCCAGGACGCGCGCCTTGCCGGCCAGGCGCTTGGCGGCCATGAGGTTGTGGCTCAGGGCGGCGGTATCGATGCGGGCGACGAGGGGGCGCATTATTGTCATTCCCGCGCAGGTGGGAATCCAGTTTGATTGGACTGGGTTCCCGCCTGCGCGGGAACGACGAAATCAATGGATGCCAGCAATGGTTTCCGGCTCATCGTCAGTCCCCCCCGAATCCATGCCCCCCGGAGGCGAAGTTCTCGAACTTGGTGTATTCGCCCAGGAAGGTCATGCGCACCATGCCGATGGGGCCGTTACGCTGCTTGCCGATGATGATCTCGGCAGTGCCCTTGTCCGGGCTGTCCGGGTTGTAGACTTCGTCGCGGTAGATGAACAGGATGACGTCGGCGTCCTGTTCGATGGCGCCGGATTCGCGCAGGTCGGACATCACCGGGCGCTTGTTCGGGCGCTGTTCCAGGGAGCGGTTGAGCTGCGACAGGGCGATCACCGGGACGTGCAGTTCCTTGGCCAGGCCCTTGAGCGAGCGGGAGATCTCGGAGATCTCGGTGGCGCGGTTCTCGCCGCCGCCGCTGCCGGACATCAGTTGCAGGTAGTCGATCACGATCAGGCCCAGCTTGCCGTCGTTCTGCCGTGCGAGCCGGCGGGCGCGGGCGCGCACCTCCATGGCGGTGAGGCCGGGCGTCTCGTCGATGAACACCGGCACCTCGTTGAGGCGGCCCAGGGCGCTGGTCAGCTTGTGCCAGTCGTCCTCGGCGATCTTGCCGGTGCGCAGCTTGTGCTGGTCGAGGCGGCCGATCGAGCCGAGCATGCGCATGACCAGCTGGGCGGCGCCCATTTCCATGGAGAACACGGCGACCGGCAGGTTGGCGTCGAGGGCGACGTTCTCGGCGATGTTGAGGCTGAAGGCGGTCTTGCCCATCGACGGACGGCCGGCGACGATGATCAGGTCGCCCGGTTGCAGGCCCGAGGTCTTGCTGTCGAGGTCGGCGAAGCCAGTGGCGATGCCGGTGACGTCGCTCGGGTTGTCGCGGCTGTACAGCTCGTCGATGCGGTTGACCACCTGCACCAGCAGCGGTTGCAAGGCTTGCCAGCCCTGGCTGGTCTTGGCCCCGGCCTCCTTGATCTGGAACACCTTGGCCTCGGCCTGGTCGAGGATTTCGCCGGCGCTGCGGCCTTCCGGATTGTAGGCGGACTCGGATATCTCCGAGCCGACCTCGGCCAGGTGGCGCAGGACGGCGCGCTCGCGCACGATCTCGGCATAGTGGCGGATGTTGGCCGCCGACGGGGTGTTCTGGGCCAGGGCGGCCAGGTAGGCCAGGCCGCCGATGTCTTCCAGCTGGTTGCGCGAGTCGAGCGCTTCGCCGACGTGATCACCGTCGCCGAAG
>JAAXVP010000021.1 GCA_013335435.1 Thiobacillus sp.
CGGCGCCGGCCGGCGGCAATCTCCGATCCTGGCTGACCGGCCGCTTCCCGGCCGGCGTCGGCCTGCCGGCGCCTGACCTGATCCTGGCCGCCGGCCACGCCACCCATCGGGCCGCCCTGGCGGCACGGCGCGCCTATGGCGGCCGCATTGTGGTGCTGATGCGGCCCAGCCTGCCGCTGGCCTGGTTCGACCTCTGCCTGATCCCCGAACACGACAGGCCGCCGGCACGACCGAACGTGCTGGCGACCCGCGGCGTCCTCAACGCGGCAACCCCGACCGGCGCGCACGATCCGGACACCGGCCTATTCCTGATCGGCGGCGACTCGCCGCATTTCGCCTGGGATGACGAGGCCGTGCTCGGCCAGGTGCGCGCAGTCGCCGCCGCCACCCGGTCGGTGCGTTGGCGCCTGACCGATTCGCGCCGCACCCCGCCCGGATTCCTGGCCAGCCTGGCCGCCGACCCTGCGGTAACCGGCCTGGAAATCCTGCCCCATGCGACGACCCCGCCCGGTTGGCTGGAACAGGCGCTGGCCGGGGCCGGCCAGGCGTGGGTGACGGAGGACAGCGTATCCATGGTCTACGAGGCCCTGACTGCCGGCTGCGCGGTCGGCCTGTTGCGCCTGCCGGCCAAGGGCGAGTCCCGGATCAGCCGCGGCATCGCAGACCTGGTCCGGGATGCCCGGCTGACTCCTTTCGACGAATGGCAACGGACCGGGGGCCTGCCGCTTTCGCACGGCCGCTTCGACGAGGCCGGCCGCTGCGGCCATGAGATACTGAACAGATGGTTTCCGAACGCAAACTGACCGTCGTGCAGGTGCTGCCCGCCCTCGAATCCGGCGGCGTCGAGCGCGGCACCCTGGAAGTCGGCAAATACCTGGCCGGACAAGGCCACCGCTCCATCGTCATCTCGGCCGGCGGTCGCCTGGTCGATCAGTTGCAGCGCGAAGGCAGCGAGCACCTTGCCTGGGACATCGGCCGCAAATCGCTTTGGACCTTGCGCCTGATACCACGCCTGCGCCGCTTCCTGCGGGAAAACCGGGTCGACATCCTGCACGCCCGCTCCCGTTTGCCGGCCTGGATCTGCTACCTGGCCTGGCGCGGCATGGACCCGAAGGCTCGGCCCCATTTCGTCACCACGGTGCACGGCCCCTACTCGGTCAACGCCTACAGCGCGGTGATGACCAAGGGCGAGCGGATCATCGTCATCTCCGAAATGATCCGCGACTATGTACTCGAGAATTACCCCGACACCGATCCGGACAAGCTGCGCCTGATCTACCGCGGCGTCGATCCGGACGAGTTCCCGCACGGCTATCGCCCACCCGAGGCATGGCTGGCGAGTTGGTATGCGGAATTCCCGGAGACCCGGGGCAAACGGCTGATCACCTTGCCGGCACGGGTAACCCGCTGGAAAGGCCAGGAGGATCTCATCGAGCTGATGGCCCGCCTCAAGGCACGCGCACCCGATGCCCACGGCCTCGTCGTCGGCGACATCAAGGAAGGCAAGGACCGTTTTCTCGACGAACTCCGGGCCAAGGCCGCCGAACTGGGTGTCGCCGACCGGATCACCTTCACCGGCCACCGCAGCGACCTGCGCGAGATTATGGCGATCTCATCCATCGTGCTGTCGCTGTCGCGGGAGCCGGAGGCCTTCGGCCGGGTCAGCCTGGAGGCGCTCAGCCTGGGCCGGCCGGTGCTCGGCTACGACCACGGCGGCGTCGGCGAACAGTTGGCGGCGATCTTTCCGGAGGGCTGCTTGCCGATCGGTGCGGTGGCCGAGGCATCCGACCGGGTGGCGGCCTGGCTGGACCGGGCCCCCACCCCGAAACCCGACCAGCCGTTCACCCTTGCTCGGATGCTGACGAATACCGCAGACATCTATGCGGAACTAACCGAGGCATAGCGAACTCCACTTCAGGAATAATCAGGCAAGCGCGTCGAACGCTCTCGGCCGGCCGGGCGATGCGCCTCGGCCACGCCGGTTTCGCCGAGAAGCGCCGCGCCCCCCTAGCAGCCATGCGAACCACGCTCATCACCACAACATACAACTGGCCTGCCGCGCTGGACGTCGTCCTCGACAGCATCGCCGCCCAGACGGAAATGCCCGACGAGGTCATCATCGCCGATGACGGCTCCGGTACCGAGACGGCGGAACTCATCCGGCATTGGCAAACTCGCCTGCCGGTGCCCCTGGTGCACGCCTGGCAGGAAGACCGGGGCTTCCGCGCCGCGCGTGCCCGCAACCTGGCCATCGCGGCGGCAACCGGGGAATACCTGGTCTTCATCGACGGCGACATGGTCCTGGAGCGCCACTTCATCGCCGACCACAAACGTGCCGCCTGCCCGGACAGCTTCATCCAGGGCATGCGCCTGCACGCCGACCCAGGCCTCACCATGCGCATACTGCGCGACCGGCAGACTCGTTTCAGCCTGTTCGAAAACGGTCTGAGCGAACGGAAATTTCTCCTGCGCAGCCGCCTGCTCAGCCTGCTGGAATTCCGCCCGACCACGTCCCTGCGCCGCATGGGATCGTGCAACCAGGCCTATTGGCGGGCTCACCTCGCGGCGGTGAATGGCTTCAACGAAGAGATGGTCGGCTGGGGCATGGAGGACGACGAACTCGCCATCCGCCTCCTCAACAAGGGCTACCGGCGGCGCCTGCTCAAGTTCTCGGCCAATGCCGTGCACCTGGACCACCCCAAACGCAAACCCGAAGGACTCAACCCGAACCTGAGGATATTGGCGGATACCCGTGCACGCGCCGCGACTTGGTGCCAGCAAGGGCTGGATGCACATCCAGGCACATAGAGGGCGGCCCCTCCATGGCACCGGTTCATGCCGCCAGGATGGCGCCGAGTATCGCCTCGAAGTCGCCGGTCCATTGCTCGGCCAAGCGCCTCCTGAGGTCCAACCCGCCTTCCTGCTCGCGCATGAGCTGGAAGGCTGTGGAGGGGGAGATATATTTCTTGCGCAGTTTTCCGATGCAGTACTGGCTGATGCCGAACTCGGCCATCAGGTCGTAGTTTTTGCTACGCCGCTTGTCCCACCAGGAAAAATGGTATTTGTCCGTGGAGAGCACCGGGACCATGGCGAGCAATGCCACCACCACCGGGTGATAACGGGCACCCAGATAGCCTGACGATTCGGCAATCCAACGCATCCAGTCGAATGGCCCCAGCGGGGTGGCGATCCGCTCATCGACGGGATCGTCGTAGCTGGCCTCCGGTGTCGGCAACCCCACCACACGATAGCCTTCGGAATTGGCGATGCGCTTGAATTCACGCATCCAGCGCACGCCGAACCAGCCTCCCGCGCTGACGGCGATATAGGGCGA
This sequence comes from Thiobacillus sp., assembly GCA_013335435.1. Classification (GTDB taxonomy): domain Bacteria; phylum Pseudomonadota; class Gammaproteobacteria; order Burkholderiales; family Thiobacillaceae; genus Parasulfuritortus. Next base: position 3,335 of record JAAXVP010000021.1, read on the forward strand.
GGTTCGGTCTGCCTTCTGGCTGATGTCCTCGATCATGGCGCGCAGATAGAAGACCGGGTCGGGCGACTTGACGATCTCCCCGGCATAACCGCACAGGCGTAGTTGCTCGATGGTCCAGTCGTCGCGTACGGCAACGTAGTCGAGATTCTCGAGCGCTGTCTTGACGCCTGCCCGTTCCGATGCCGAAAGCTTGGCGAACTGGCAACCCATGGACGACACCGACAAGGTCGCCTTCCGCACACCCGGGGATGGCAGGTACAACCAGTATGGATTGGGAAAGACAAAATCCGCCCGTTGGGATTGCGGCTGCAGGCGAAACACCGCATCGCTGCCGGAAACCAGCAGGTCGAAGTCACCGGTTTCGACCAGACGCCCGAAATCGGACTGATCCCTGACCAAGTCAGTCTGCTGGAAATAGCGGCGGACAAAGTCCTCGTGTGCGCCCCGTTGCTCCTGACTCACCCGTCCCTGGTAACGTTGTTCCAGTGCCAACGGCCGGAAGTTGACCAGAGCGACGTCATGCCCCCGGTCCGACAATGCCTGAACCGTCGCATAGGCCTGTAGGTTGGCGCCGAAATTCGGAACCCAGTGATGGGTCACCACACCAATTCTCATATTATCCCCTGAGCCTCCCTCGAATCGCCCGGACGTCGGTACCCGGTTTCCAGACGGTTAAGTGATGTGATGCGAACAGTACTGCAGATTGCCCACCATCGGTAGAGGAACGTACTATCGGCCGCACCAATATCCGTGCCGAGGCAGGCTACGGCCAATTGAACGTCGAACGGGACCACTCCGCTTGGATAGAGTCTTGTCGCCGCCGGGTTCTTCACTGCGGAATGGTTTACTTGGATTGATGACCACAGCAGCATTGGGCCCTTAAGCTATATCCCTTCGGCCAAGGCTGAGGCAAACTATTGCGGTGATCATGACTGCGCCACCGGATGCAACTTACAAGCCATCGCTTCAGAACCTAGGGCAGTTCAACTTTTTCATTACCAAGAGAGTCCAAAATTGATACTTTCACACTCTCATAAATTCATTTTCGTAAGAACCACAAAAACCGCCAGTTCAAGCCTCGAAATCGCACTTTCAAAATACTGTGGCCCCGATGACATTGTGACCCCACTCACAAACCCAGAGGAAAAACAGAAGAAAGAACTCGGTTATATATGCGCACAAAACTATACCGTACCCATGCGCGAATACAACATCAGCAACATCTATAATTTTCTAAGAGGCAAGAAAAACGTTAAGTTCTACAATCACATGCCCGCCCATGAAATATGTGGAAAAACAGACCAGGCGACATGGGATTCATACTTCAAGTTCTCAATCGTGCGAAACCCTTTCGATTACGCTGTCAGTAAATATTATTGGCAGAACCGAAAACAGAACCCGTCTAAGGATGGCTTCAGGAGATGGCTGCTTTCCAACCCTCCGCCACCACGGCTTCTGGTCAATCGCGCCATAACCCATATCAATGGCATGCCCGCCGTTGATTTCATGGTCCGCTTCGAACATTTCGACACGGATATCAAAGAAGTCGCCGCTCGGACCGGCCTGCCTCCCACACTCTACGAAGAGTTCAGAAACATCGGCGCCAAGGGTGGCCTCCGACCGAAAAAGGCAACGGCGAAGGAAATGTTTGACGGCTTTACAGAGGGAATCGAATATATACACAAGTCATTTGCCGACGATATCCGAGACTATGGATATCAGACACCATGATCCATATTAACAACTAAAGCAAAATAAATACAAAAATAGGATACTCTAAACACCCGGATACATTAATCAACAAACAGTGTAATTTTTCAAACAATCACCTTCAAATTGATAACACATTAATGCACGGTTACCAAATTCAAGGGCCGAAAACTTATTAAATACCGCATCATGCCCAGTAGGCACCGCGAACAGTATCATTACTATCGAAAAAAACTCATCCGAAAGTTGCAGCTGATTTGGCCCCAGCAGCAACTGGAGGAATCTTGCGTGGAACTTCGTTACAACGTCAGCAAGCGTTGCAGCCTGGGGGATCCCGCCGATCTGTCCGACCATGCCGGGCAAACCCTGCGCAAATGGCAGGCTCAGGATGACGAAGAGTTTGTCCGCCGTTTCGATGGGCCGATCACCATCGACCCTCGAACTGGAATCCTATTCCGCGACGGACGGGTGATCTGGGGCTCGACTGACTACCTTCGGGAGCGCTCCCCCAGTTTTTTGCGCCACCTACGCAAACCTCACCGTATCCTGGACCAAGCAATCAGCCTGCATCACCTGTTCCCCAATAATTACTTCCACTTCTTCAACAACATCGCCAGCAAGCTGCCGCTCGTCGAGGCGGTCAATCTTGCCCAGGACATCCCTCTCCTGGTCCCTGCCGACCTGGCTCGGCAACGCTACTTCCAAGGTTCCCGCGAACTAGGTCTGTTCGGCGACCGCCCCATCATCGTCCAGAGCCGTGACAAGCTGATCGCCGCCTCGGCGGTTTACGTCGTCAAGGCCCACGATTGCACCCTCGCCACGCAGCAATGGATCTGTGAACGCCTGGGTGTGCATCCCGATTCCGATGCCGACAACTGGGTCTACATCGAACGCGGGAAAGGATCGCCCAACGCCCGTTATTTCCGCAACAACGCGGAGTTGCATCGCCTGCTGGCCGGCCACGGCATCCGCAGCGTCGACCCGCAAGCCTTGTCCCTGGCGGAGCAGATCGCCGTGTTCGCGAATGCCCGCGTCGTCATCAGTGCGCATGGCGCCGGCCTGACCAACATCATCTTCCGCGGTAGCGCACCCTGCACGGTGGTCGAGCTGTTCAACCCGTCGTTCGGCACGCCGCATTACTATCTGACCGCCTTGCAGCACGGCTTCGAGTATCACTGGCTCGACAACCGCAACGAGAGCAGGGAGAAGGGACTGGTCGCCAGTTCGGAGGCTGATCTTGCCGCCCTGGACAGGCTGATCCACGACCTCAAAAGACGCATCCCGACATCTCGGCGTAGTCCATATCCAACCGGGCAATAACCGTAGCATCGTCCCGGATTGGATACCATGTCGACCTAACATCAGGGCAATCGGAACCCTATGCGCGAAAAATTCTTGGTCTTCGGTGCCCCCTGCATCGAGCAGGCGGAAATCGACGAAGTCGTCGCCACCCTGAAATCCGGCTGGATCGGCAGCGGCCCGCGCGTCGCCCGCTTCGAGCAGGCGTTCGGCGCCTACAAGGGCACCCGCCACGCGGTCGCGGTCAACTCCTGCACCTCGGCCTTGCATCTCGCCCTCCTGGCGAGCGGGATCGGACCCGGCGACGAGGTCATCACCACGCCGCTGACCTTCGCGGCGACCGTGAACGCCATCCTGCATGCCGGTGCAACCCCTGTCCTGGCCGACGTCGACCCGGCCAGCATGAACATCGACCCGGCCCATATCGCCGCCGGGATCACGCCGCGCACCCGCGCCATCATACCGGTCCACTATGCCGGCCGGCCCTGCGACATGGCCGCGATTCTCGCCCTCGCCCGGCGCCATGGGCTCCTGGTCATCGAGGACTGCGCCCATGCCATCGAAACCGTCTACCAGGGCAAGCCGGCCGGCACTTTAGGCGACATCGGTTGCTTCAGCTTCTATTCGACCAAGAACATCACCACCGCCGAGGGTGGCATGCTCTTGCTGCAAACACCGGAACAGGCCAGCCGGATCAAGACCCTGGCCCTGCACGGCATGTCCAAGGATGCCTGGAAGCGCTACGGCGACGCCGGGTTCCGCCACTACCTGGTGGAGGAAATCGGCTACAAGTTCAACATGACCGACCTCCAGGCCGCCATCGGCCTGCACCAGCTCGACCGCATCGAGGCCGGCCTAAACCGCCGCCGGGCGATCTGGCAGCGCTACGACGAGGCCTTCGCGGACCTGCCGATCGACCTGCCCGCGGCCGAGGAGGCGGATACCCGCCATGCCCGCCACCTCTACACCATCCAGGTCGACGGCGAGCGCTGCGGCGTCGGGCGCGACGCGTTCCTGGACCGGATGACGGCGGAACGGATCGGCGTCGGCGTCCATTACCTCAGCCTGCCCGAGCACCCGGCCTACCGGAGGCTGCTCGGCTGGCGCCCGGAAGACTATCCGAACGCCCTGCGCATCGGCCGCACGACGGTCAGCCTGCCCCTCTCCGCCTGCCTGGCCGACCGGGACGTCGAAGACGTCGTGGCGGCCGTGCGTAAGATCCTGGCCGGCTGAGCCCCCCTTCAGGCCGACCGGTTTTCGTGCGGCATGGCCAGGCCGGAGCGCGGCTTGCCGAGGAAATCGCACAGCCGGTCCATGGTGTCCGGATCGGCCAGGTTCACGACCAGCAGGTCGTCGGGGCGGTATTTGAAGTAGTCGAGCACGCGCCGGTTGTGCGCCTCGTAATGGCGCTTGTAGATCTCGGGCGAATACAGGGTGGTCTCGTCGACCCCGTAGACGATCTGGTGCTGGCGCCAGCGCCAGCCCAGGCCACGGTAGGGATGCTCCTTGAGGTCGTCCGGGGTGGGCACGCGGCCCTTGCCGACGCCCTTGGTCTGCGAGCGCACCAGGGAGGCGAACCACTGCTCGGCATCGTCGCGCACGGTGAGGATGGATTTCGAGCCCGGAAAGGCGTGGTCGAGCACCTGGTAGGTGTAGTCGAGGCTGAACGGCACGTCCTGGAAGGCATCCGCCCAGCGGCAATAGCGCACGATGCGCCGGAAGTCCCGGCGCGCCCAGTCCTCCATCAACCGCTCGGCGCGCGACTGCCGGCCGACCCGGTAGCCGAGCTGGGCCAGGGCCTTGGCCAGGGAGGTGGTGCCGGTCTTGTTGCGGCCGATGCAGAAGACCTTCTTTCGGCTCCAGAACATCGACATCTCCTCAATTCGCCGCCAGGCCGATCATGGCACGCGCCTCGGCGGGCGTGGCGACTTCGCGCCCCATGGCCCGGGCGATGCCGGCCACCCGCTCGACCAGGCCGGCATTGCTGGCCACTCGGCTGCGCGCCTCGTCGTACCACAGGTTGTCTTCCAGGCCGACCCGGACATGGCCGCCCATGGCCAGGGCGAGGGCATTGACCTGGGCCTGGGCACGGCCGATCCCGGCCGCCGACCAGACCATGCCTTCGGGCAGGGCGCGCGCCATGGCCGCCAGGTTGTCGGGCGTGGCGGCCAGGCTGCCCAGGGAGCCGAGCAGCAGGTTGCCGTACAGGGGCGGCGCCAGGGTGCCCTCCTTGAGCAGGAAGTGCAGGTAGTCGACCATGCCCATGTCGAACAGCTCCAGTTCCGGCACCACGCCGCGCCGGCGCATGATGCCGGCCAGGCCGGCGATGGTCTCCGGGGCGTTGATGGAGACACCGGTGCGGAAATTGAGCGACCCCAGGGTCAGCGACGCCAGGTCGGGCACGAGCCCGTCCTCCAGGCACAGCACCTCGGCCCGTTTCTCCAGTTCGTTGTGGCGCCGCCCGCTGGTGGTGCCGGAGATCAGCAGGCCCGGACAGGCGGCCCGGATGCCGGCGAAGAGGTCGCGGTAGACATGGCCGCGGTAGGTGGGCAGGCCGTCGCCGTCGCGGGCATGGACGTGCACGATGCTGGCGCCCGCCTCCCAGCAGCGCCGGGCGTCGGCGACGATCTCGTCGACCGTGATCGGCACGTTCGGGTTCTGCTGCTTGGTCGGCACCATGCCGGTCAGCGCCGCGTTGATGATGACCTTGTCGGTATACGCCATGGCAGGTCTAGCGCCCTTCGATGTTTTCTTTGACGACGCGTGCCGGCATGCCCAGGACCTGGACGTTGTCGGGCACGTCGCGGGTGACCACGGCGCCGGCGCCGATCACCGAATTGCGGCCGATCTTGATGCTGTCGATGACGATGGCGCCCATGGCGATGTAGCTGCCGTCGCCGACTTCGCAGCGGCCGGCGACCATGGCGCCGGGACTGATGGTGACATAGTCGCCGATCCGGGTGTGGTGGCCGACCGAGGCACCCCGGTTGACGATGACGTGACGACCGAGCCGGGTATGGGAAGCGACCACCGTGTTGACGCCCAGTATGCAGCCCTCGCCGACCGTGCTGGTGCGCGACACGTGGGCGCTCGGATGGATCAGGGTGGCGAAAGGCAGGCCGAACGGCTCGACCTGCTCGACGTAGCGGCGCCGCTTGGTGGTGCCGATGCCGCACAGCAAGGCATGGCCGGAGCCGACTTGGGCAAGGTCGTCCACCCAGTGCACCGGCTTGCCCAGCAGGGGCTGGCGACAGCGCTCCGGGTCCAGGTTCTCGACGAAGCCGGCGACCTCGAAGGAGCCGCAATCCTCCGCCAAATCGGCCACTTCCTCGGGAAAGATGGTGCTACCCAAGATCAACAACGGCTGCATGCCAGTCCCCTCTCCTAATCGTTCAGACCGTCCCGGTCGAGTTGTCCAGAACCGGGCGGAAGCGATTTTCCAAAGTATTTACATCCATGACAAATCGGTATGCCTGCTCGACAACCCGCTCGCGCAAGGGGTCGTCGCGCAGGCAGGCGATCACCCGCTCCGGCAGGTCGTCGGCGGCCGCCTGCACCATATGCACGCCGTCCAGGAAGGGGGAGGTGTCCGGTGCCCATTCGGAGACCACCATGGCCCGGCAGCTCATCGCCATGAGCAGGCGCATGCCGGGCGACTCCCAGGGGCTGTTGTGCAGGTTGACCAGGACCTTGCAGCGATTGAGCAGGCGGGTGCGTTCCTCGCCGTAGCAATCGCGGTCGACCACCAGGAAGCGGAATCCGGCCCCGGCCAGGATCCGCTCCATCCGGTCGAGCAGGCCCTGCCGGCGGGCCGAGCGCTTACCCAGGAACACGGCGTCGATATGCCGCTCCTGGCCGGCCAGTGCCCGGCCCCAGGAAGGGTGGTAGCCGACCGGGACGAAACGGCTGGGCACACCGTAGCGGGCCAGGAACGCCTGGCGCGGCCGCAGGCTGACCAGGATTTCGTCGAACAGGCCATCGCGCCAGAAGCCGAGCAGCCGGCGCGCCTCCCGGACCGGGAAGGAATAGCGGTGCCCAATGAAATGGCCGCCGGCATTCCAGGGCAGGGCACGCCCCTGCGACGCCAGAACACTGAACGCCAGGCGCTCGACGACTCGGCGCAGGAATCGCGGCCGTGCCGTGTAGTCGACGCCCTCGGTACGCAACAGCCAGTCCAGCAATCGGGAACGCGGCAAGTCGGGCGGCAGGAGCGGCTCGAAGTTCCAGAACAGGCGACGGACTCCCCGTTCCCGCGCGGCAAGCAGGAAATCCTGGCCGGCCGCCCTGGCCCAGTTACCCAGACCTAGCACCAGCAGGGTGTCGCCAGCGGTCAGGCCATCGACGCCGTCGAGATAATCCAGCCGCCAGCCCAGCGGAGCCAGGGCATCGGCCAACTTGCCGCCCAGGTCGTGCGGCGTCGCTTTCTGGCTGGCCAGGAGAACCAGGCGCTGGTCTACATCGTGCCGGGCCGGGCCGGGCCGGTTCATTCGCCCCGGTCCCGCATCCGATCGAGGCGGAACCGTTCCCGTGCCTTCGCCACCCGGATGAAGCGATGGAAGGCGTACATGTAGCTGACCACCACGCCGTCGATGCCGTTGATGAACTCGCGGCGCAGGATGAACTGCTTGAAGAAGGCGAATATCGGCGTCAGCAGGAGCACCAGGCCGGAGGGATTGCGCCCCTTCCGGAACAGATCCTCGGCCTGGGCGGAGGAATAGAAGTTCACCTTGTCGACATGGTGGGCCAGCGAGCGATAGGACCGGTGCACCAACATCCCCGTCAGGCGGCCGATCTTGCCCGCGCGCACGATCACCGAGTCGTGCACGGTCGAGGTACTGAACCCGGCGCAATCCTTGCGGTACAGCCGGACCGGGTAATTGGTCACCGTCCAGGGATGGCCGCTGGCCTGGAAGGGATACAGCGGCAGCACCGGCAGGCGGTAGGCCACGCACTCGGTCGGGGCACCCCCATCCCGGAACAGGCCGATGATCTCTTCGCGCAGTGCCGGGCTGATTTCCTCGTCGGCATCGATGTTCAGGATCCAAGCCTGCCTGCATAGCGATTCGCCGTACACCTTCTGTTCGCCATAGCCGGTCCAGGCCCGGAACAGGACCCGGGCACCCAGTGCCGCGCTGATTTGCACGGTGTCGTCGTCGCTGCCGCTGTCGATGACGATGACTTCGTCCACCCAGTCGCGGACGCTCTCGATGGTGGCCGGAATACGGTCCGCCTCGTTCTTGGCGATGATGAAGACTGAAACGGGCAATCTGTTCATGGGGTGGAGCACCAAATTCTGTTGAGACTGCTCGGCCACCAAGCCTTGCACGATATTCGTATGCCTTAACGGCGCCCGAGCAGGCCCTTTAACATGTTCTTCACGGACCGGCCCAGCGACTTCCGCTCGCCGTCGGGTTGCCTGCTCTTGTTGTGGACCTCGCCCACCGAGGCCACCTGGATGTCCCTTGGTATACCGATGAAATCGAGGATATCGCGCATGCCCTCGGGGCTGTTCAATGCCTCTTCGGTCGTCCATTTTCGAATATTGCCCGGATATTCACAAATCAGCTCGTCCACCCGGGCATAGTAGTCCCGGCAATATAGCGCGAGGGCCTCGCGCATGTCGTCGACGGGATACTTGGGAAAGGTCGGGTCGTACCTGGCGTCCTTGGTCCATTTCCGTCCGTCGTGCTCCATCCAGTGGTTCTTGCGTTTCCGGGCCACCTTCAATTCGAAGCTGTCGACGATCTTGGCGCAATCCCGCTGCAGGCAAACGATGCGGACCTCCGGATCGAGCCGGATCAGGTCGGACACGTAAGGCAACCAACTGTGGCAAACATCGCCAACCAGGTCGCCCTTGCGCGCCTCGAGTTCCCGCCACTTCCGTGCAAAGGCCGCCTCCGAGCGCTGCCATGGCAGCATGGGTCTGGATTCGTGGCTGACCTCGGCACCGTCCTGGGCATCCAGAAGGTGTCCGAGCGACACGCTGCCACACCGGCCCGTGCCTAGACCGATCACGACTCTTTTCTTGTTCATCTCAACCCCTTGCAGTGGACTTGCCCGCCCACGACGAACTGCCCGGGCGGCAACAGCCGCTCACCCTGGCAGTACACCGCCTAAACGCGTCTGAACATCGGCAGAAAACCGATGGCACTTACATCGACCACGCCAATCTGGGCAGGGATTTTAGGCAGGTTCAATATCTTCGCAATGGCCAGCCTGTGGAAGCCGCAGCCCCTTACCAGGGCGGGCCGCCCCTCGGCATCGATGCCGATCTGGATGCCGCCGTGCTCGCGGAAATTCCAGCGATGCAATTCCTTGCGGGTCTTGAACATCTCCCCGCGCGCCACCGAGGCGAACAGATCGTCCAGCCACTTGAAGCGCCGCCGGATATCGTCCTCGCTACGACAACCGGCCATCTTCCGGCGCGCCTCGACCGCCCGGCGCAAGACGGCATAGTCATCGGTCTCATCCCATGGCACCCCCTCGCACCAATGCTGGTAGCAGGAACGCATCTGCGGCCAGTTCATCAGCGGCACCTCGACGATGCCGGCGGCTGCGTAGTCGACCACCAGGGCGCTGGAATTGCGCGTCGACACGCCTTCGGGCAGCACCTTGATCGCCCATTCCACGGCCTTCGGCTCGACCCAGATCCGTTCCGCCACCCTGGGCGCCTCGGGGCCATAGAGTGAACGATTCCGGAGATCCCGCCCGAGTGCGCGGGTGGCATCGACAATCTGCCTGTACAAATCCTGCACGTCTACCTCACGCCAAACGGGTCAACAATCTGCCGAGCACCTGCCTGGAGTCCTCCAGGCTCGCGCCATTGTAGAAGGCGCAATAGTCGGTGGGCACCCTTTGCGAGAAATGCTCGAACATCAGGCGGTCGTATTCGGCGTGGCCTGGGCGGGTCATTTCCTGCTTGCGCTCCTGCAGGCTGTCCTCCGGCACGACGACATGCACGCTGGCGATGCGCCGTCCGAACAGCGCCGCGAGCCAGCGGGCACGATGGAAGCGCGGCCGATCGGTCTTTCTCGCCACCACCAGGAAATCGACGATGGAGCGGTCCATCAGGATCATGCCGGAGCGGCTGAACCACAGCTTCAACTGGAGGGCGATGCTGGCGCGCAGATAGTTCCACGGCGCCAGGGTCTCGTCGAACTGCTCGCGCGGCTGGAACAGCAAGGGCCGGATGAAGATGGTCGCCAGCTTGTAGAGCAGCGACTTGCGGTACAGATGCTTGCCGGTATAGAGGAAATAGGTGGACGGCGCCTGTTTCTGCAATTCCCGCGCCAATGAGGTCTTGCCGGAACCGTCGCAGCCCATGATGGCGACGCAGCGGGTCTTTCTGGGCGCATCCAGCCAGGCCGCGCGCAGTTCGGCGGCGAGCTTGCCCGGCCAGCGCGGCCCGCTGCCGGCCAGGCCCAAGCGGCCCAAGTGGCCGTTGCAGAGCGCCAGATCCCCGGCGTCGATGTGCCGTGCCTCGGCGATCCGCCCGAGCGCCTGGGCGAGTTCCGCCTCGCCGGAGTCGGCGCAGGCCGCGACGTAGCCGGCCAGCCTGGCCTGGACCCGCTCGCTCGCCAGCACTTTTTTCTTGGTCACCAGGTGATGGACGTAGAGGCAGGCCTCGACCGCGACCGGCAGGCGCCGGATGGCCGCCTCGGGCGTCGTGAGCAAGTGCTCGCACTGTTCATAACGGAGGCAGGCCTTGCCGCCATCAAGCTGCCAGAGCCCCACCCACAGGTCCAGGCTGACGGCATGGCCGCCGTCCGGCGAGATCAGGATCAGCACGGTCTTGTTGGGGTCGCGGGAACGGACGCGCAGATGGCAACGGCCCTCCCGAACCCAGGCGAAGGCCGCCCCCAGGAGCGCGTTCACCGAGGCGCGGGTACCGAGAAAATCGACGTCGCCGGCATCGACGTCCTGTGCCCCGAGCGGTGCCCCACGCAACTGGATGAAGCGCCAGGGCCCCTGCCCCAGTTCGGCGAGCAGGGCAGCCAGGCCATCGATGGCGCACGTGACCGGCAGTTCGGGCGTAGTCTCGGACATCTTGCTCAAATCGGAGCGGGGGACAGGCGCATCAAGGCAGTTCCGGCTCGAACGACAGGATCCGGCCGTCGGCATCCTTCTTCAAGCTCATATGCCCGGCCGACCCGTCCAGGTTGACGCCATTGACGAAATAGCTGCCCGGCACCTCGTTCGGATTGACCACCTCGTAGCCGAGCACCGCCGCGATGGTCTTGCCGATTTCATAATGGGTCGGCAGGCGCAGTCCCTTGACCAGGTCAATCTTCGCGGCATCGCCGTGGACCGCATAAAACACGAACGGCACCTCGGGAACGTGGGTATCCAGCATGCAGTGGCCGTACTTGCCGTTTACGTCGATCAGTTCGCCATGGTCGGGAGTGAAGAATATGTAGGTGGGCAGCTTCGACTTTTCGCGCGCGATACGGATGACCTCGCCCACGATATGGTCGGTGTAGCGGACCGAGTTGTCGTAGGTGTTGGCGATGAACGCGTGCTTGTCCAGTCCCTTGGTCGGGAAGTGCTCGAACTCGGCCGGGTAGTCGTTCTGGTACGGGCTGTGCGAGGTGCGCTGGTGCAGGACGACGAAGTTCGGCTTCGACAGGTCCATCTTCTCGAATTCCTTGACCAGCACCTCGTCCCGCGCGGTGCCATAGATCTTTTCCAGGTTTTCCTGGGTGAGATACTGATCCGCATGCTCGGACCCGGAATAGGTGGTCAGGTGCGAGGTCTGGGCCGAGATGAAATGGGTGACCATGCCCCGGTCCTTGGCCATCTTGAGCAGGTTGGTCTCGTAGCGATACATGTGCTGGACATTGTCCGGCTCGCGCTGGACGTTGAAGAACAAAGGCACCGAGGCCTTGGTTGCGATGCCCCCCGAGATGGCCGGCAGGTAGACGAAGTTGGGATCCGTCTTGAGCGCCGACAGATTGGGCGTGGTATCGCGCTCATAGCCGAACAGACCCATGTGGGCACGCCCCAGGCTCTCGCCCATGATGACGATGACGTTGATCGGGCCGGGATCCTTCCCCACGACCAGACTGTAGGGCAGGTAGTCCTTGGCGGCCTTGCCGTGCAGGCGTTCGGGCAGGGTGCTGCCGACGAAGAACGAAACCGCGTAGTAGGTGTTCTTGAGCGAGCCCGACTTGGGGTCGGGATAGAACTTCTGCGGCTTGGACACGCTGTGCGCCTTGATCGGCATGATGGTGAGCATGGCCAGCAGGATCACGGCCGGGCACAGCAGGTTGAGGCCCTGGCGGTGGGAAACCCGCCAGACCAGGACGATGCCGGCATAGGCCAGGGCAAGGAAGGCGACCGGATAGGCCATGAAGGGCGCCACGCCGATCAGGGATTCCCATATCTCGTCCTGCTCCTCGAAGAACAGGCCGACCTCGTGGGGGGCGATCAGGGTGCCGAAATAGGCGAAATGCAGCAGTTGCGACAGTTGCAGCAGGCCCAGGAAACCGAGCGCGATGCCGAGCAGCCAGCCCCGGCGCAGCACGACCAGGAAGAAGGACACCACCACCAGGGATCCATACTCGTCCAGGCTCAGGCGGGTCCGGTAGGCATCGTTGACCAGACCGTACAGCAAATCCGGCAGGAACAGCAGGAAGGCCACGGCGAAGGTCGCCAGCAGATGGACGACCAGCCGTCTGGACATCGCCGGGGCCGGGCCGCCCGTCTTCGGGCCAAAAATCCGATTAATCAATTTCGTCCTCTCATGCATACGCCACCACCCATTCCAATCGGCCGAATCGGCCGGCCCGAGTTCGGAGCAAAGCCAGAGTGGACTGTTAGAATGCGCAGACGTTCCAAACCGGGCATTTTCCTATAAACGCCGACCTCGGGCACTTGATTTGTACTTGGGCCATCGCATGCGAATCCGTCACCTGCTCGAAAACGGCAATAGCCTCTATCTGATCGTCGCCCTCTACGCCATCCTGCACATGGCCCTGCGGCTGACCTTCTCGCCCATCCTGGGCACCGACGACGTCGAGCAGGCCATCTGCGCCCAGGACCTGGTGCTCGGTTGCGACCCCAGGCAGCCCCCGCTGTACACCTGGCTGCAATGGCTGGCCAACCAGGTCGCCGGCAGCGGCCTGTTCAGCATCTTCCTGCTCAAGTACAGCCTGCTTTCCGCCACCTACGTCTTCCTCTACCTGGCCGGCCGGCACCTGTTCGCGCAGCCGATCACCGCCGCCCTGGCCGCCCTCGGCCTCTGGCTTGCCTACCCCTTCGCGGTCAGCGTGCACCAAGGCGTGACCCACTCCCTGCTGCTCTCCCTGTTGCTCGCCGCCTCGTTCTGGCTGGCCCTGCGCCTGGCCGAGCGGCGTTCGACGGCGGACTACCTGCTGCTCGGCCTCCTGCTCGGCCTCGGCGTCCTGTCGAAATACAGCTTCGCGCTCTTTGCCGCGGCCCTGCTCGTGGCCGCACTCAGCCTGCCCCGCTACCGGCGCGCCATCCTCGATCCACGCATCCTGGTCACCGTGGCCCTTGCCGCCGCCGTGGTCCTGCCCCATTTCGTCTGGGTATGGCAGCACCTCGACACCGTCACTGGTGCCCTGGGCAGGGTCGGCCAGGCCGGCGCACCGGCCGCCTATGGCGCCCGGGTGGCCAGCGGCCTGGCCAGCCTGGCCAGTGCCGTGGTGCAGTTTCTTGCCCCCTTCTGGCTCATCCTGCTGGCTTTCCACCCGCGCGCCTTCCTGCCCTTGCGAGGCACCACCCTGACGGAACCCCAGCGACTCGCCGGACGCGTCCTGGTCGTCTCGATCGCCCTCCTGGCGCTGGTGGTCCTGGCCGGCGGACCGGTCGAAATCAAGCCGCGCTGGATGCACGCCGTCGCCCTGCTCGGCCCGCTCTACCTGTTCGCCCGCGTCGAGGCACTGCACCAGCCGCCGCGCGGCGGTTACCTGGCCATGCTGTTCGGCTTCCCCGTGGTGATCATGGCCCTCTGGGCGGCACAGACCTACCTGGCACCGAAGTACGGCAAACCGACCCGCTTCCACGCCCCTTACGACGTGCTCGCCGACCGGCTGCGCGCGGCCGGCTTCAGCACCGGCACCATCGTCGCCGACGGCCTGCACCTGCCCGGCAACCTGCGTGTCGCCTTCCCGGACGCGCGCGTGCTGACGCCCAACTATGCCCATTTCATGCCGGCGACACGGGGCGACGGGCTTTGCCTGCTGGCCTGGGAAACCGACGAGGGCCGGGCCATGCCGGACCGGATCGCCGTCTATGTCGCCAAGCATTGGGGAACCCTGCCGGACGGTCAGGCCATCTACCTGAGCGCTCCCTACCATGGCACCACAAAGGTGACCATGGAGATCGGCTATCGTCTGCTGCCCGGCCCGGCCTGCAACCGCTAGCGAAAACGCCGACAACGTACCCGCCATGGCCGCCGTTTGCAGCGTTGCCACCGTCAATTACCTGCCCGGCCTGGTCGCCCTCTACCGGAGCATCCTGGCGCACCAGGACATCCCCCTGTATCTCATGCTGGCGGACCTCGATCCCGACGAGATCGCGCCCATCGCCGACGCCGTGCGCGCCCTGCTGCCGGAACATGGACGCGACCGCTTCCATGCCCTCGGCCCGACCGAAGTATTCGGCGCGGCCACCGGCCGCATGCGCTTCTATTACGACGCGTTTGAATTCGCGACCGCCTGCAAGGCCGCCATGCATGTCTGGATGCAACGCCATACCGAGGTCGAGCGCTGGCTGTACCTGGACAGCGACATGCTCTGTTGCGCCCCGCTCGACCCCATCCTTGCCGAGCTGGACGGGTACAACCTGTTGTTGACCCCGCACCGCGACCGGCCCGCGGCCAGCGCCGCGGCGGACCTGAACCTGCTCGGCAACGGCGTCTTCAATTCCGGCATGCTGGGTGTCAGGCGATCTCCCGTTTCCGCGGCCTTTACCGACTGGTACCTGAAGGTATTGACCCGGTACTGCCTGAACGACACCACGCTGCCAAAATCCTGGCAGCTTGAATGCAATACCGTCCTGGCCGCCGACCAGCGTTGGCTGGATCTGACGCCCGCTTATTTCGCCGGCGTCCGGATCGCCAAACAACGGGGCTTCAATCTCGGTCACTGGAATATCGATGGCGACCGGCTCGATTACCGCGACGGTCGCCTCTATATCGGCCCCGATCCCGTGGTCATGCTTCATCTCAGCGGCTGGTCGCCCGGCGAGCCGAGCCGGTTTACCCGCCACTCCGACGTCGACTGGTCGGCGGATCCGGCCTGGATTCGCATCCACGGCCAATACCGTGACGAGATCGTGCCACTGGTCTCCCGGTTCGCACGACCATATCGCTACGCCACCTTTGCCGACGGCAGCATGATCGACCGGCGGGATCGCCGCCACTACCTGGCCGAGGTGCTGGCGGACATCGCCCCCGAAGGCGACCCCTTCGAGCAGCCGGCCCGCTTCCGGGCAAGACGCCCGGCGCGGAAAAGGAAATGGCGCCAGGCCCTGCGCCGGTTCCTCGCCCTCGACAGGCCGGACTGACCCTCGCCATTCGACCCCGCCGCGCCGAATCAGACGGGGCAATACTTGTCGGCCAGATCCCGGTAGGAAAAACCCCGCCGTGCCTGCCTGGCGAAGGCCGCCGCCTCGGCACGCAAGCGTCGGCAATAGGCCTCGTCCTGCCAGAATCGGCTGACCGCACGGGCGAACTCGATGTCGTCCTCGACGGCGACCACCCCCACTCCCGCCATACGGAGGAATTCCGGCGCCGCCGCGCGGTAGCAAACGACCGGCACGCCGTGGCTCAGGGCCTCGAATATCTTCATCTGCTGGCCGGTGCCGACCAGGGTGGGCGCGATGACGAAACGGCTGGCGCGCAGCCTGTCCGGGTAGTCATCCACCAGGCCAAGATAGGCATGGCGCGCCGGCAGGCGATAGCCATGGCCCTGCGCATTCCTGCCCGTGATGTCGACCCGTGCGGTGTCGGTATACTCGATCCGCTTTTCCACCACGTCGAAATAGCGCAGCAGGGAATAGCTGTTGAATATACTGGGGCCGGTCGGGATCAAGGCATGCGCCCCGGGCTCGGCCGCCCGGACATCGCCGCCCCCAGCCACGGCCATGAACTCCGGATAGAGGGTTTCCACCGGCAGGTCGGGGGCCCTGGCACGCACCATCGCGGTTTCCGCGTCGGAGATGGACACCACGGCATGGAATCGCGCCATACCGGCGACCTCGCGCTCCAGTTCCGCCCGCAAGCGCACGGGCAGTGCCGCCGCCTGGGTAACGTAGTTGAACTGCCGGTAATCCCGTTTCAGTTCGGCGACACCGCCCCGGATAGCGATTTCCCGGCCGATCTCGGTCGCCAGGAAATGGTTGATGGGCGCCAGGTCGTGCAGTTCCAGGACCGTCACGACGCGGCGGTCGAGCCCCTCGATCAGGTCCGCCCATTTCGTGTAGTTGATCACCACCAGGTCGATGCCCTGGCTGACCACCAGGCGCCGGAACCATTTGTGCACCAGCCATACGTGCAGCCGTCTTCTGGCTTCCTTGGCGGAATCGGCCCGGCCCAGCCGCTTCATGACCGAAACGAAGAGTCGCATGGGTATTCTTGCCAGGCGGTCGCAGACACCGGCGAACGAGCGTTCGAAGATGAATATGCCGGCCAGGGAGTGCGCCTCGGCCAGGGTCTCGCAAGCTGCGGGCCATTCCTTGTCGCTGGAGCGCATGGTCGACGCGATGCCGACCTGACCGGCCTCCTTCAGACCCTTGATCTGTTGCAGGATGCGGGCATGCGCCCCATGTTCCGGCTGGAACGGGTTATAGGGCGTAAAGATCAGTATCTTCCTGCGCGGCGTGCTCGGCTGGTCCTGCATCGAACAATCGGCGGGCAAGCGGCCGCTTGCCGACCCGCCCGGGT
>JAAXVP010000280.1 GCA_013335435.1 Thiobacillus sp.
CATTGATCCGGGCGACCCGGATCAATGGCCGGCCGGTGCTGGGCAAGGTTCTGGCCGGTCTCGCCGCCGCCAGCGCCGCCGGCTTCGCGCCGATCAAGATCAACATGGTGGCGATGCAGGAGAACGTCGACGAGATCGACGCCATGGTGGCCTTCTGCATCGAGCACGGCTACATCCTGCGCCTGATCGAGGTGATGCCCATGGGCGACACCGCCCGCAAGATGGGCTACGTCGACCTGCAACCGATCAAGGAACAACTGCGCCGGCGCTTCGGCCTGGTCGACGCCCTGCTGCCCGGCGGCGGTCCGGCCCGTTACCTGGCCAGCGCGGACGGCCGTTTCACGGCCGGTTTCATCACCCCGATCTCGCAGCACTTCTGCGAAACCTGCAACCGGGTCCGCCTGACCGTGGACGGCACCCTGCACCTGTGCCTGGGCCAGGAGGAGCGGGTGGAATTCCGGCCCCTGCTGCGCGGCGGCGCCTCCGACGCCGAGATCACCGCCGCGATCCGGCGCGCCATCGACCTCAAGCCGGAACGGCACGAGTTCCGCGAGGAACCGGAAAAGATCGTCCGTTTCATGAGCATGACCGGCGGTTGATCGGCCGGTTTCCCGGCAAATCTGCTAAATCCCCATAAGCATTGAAATTTTTCGACTATTCAAGCGGAAGTTTATTTTTAATAATCCACGCTCTTAGTCATTAATTTTCCACTGCCATGCAACGCACCCTGCTGAAATCCAAGCTGCACCGCGTGCACGTCACTGCGTCGGAGCTTCATTACGAAGGTTCCTGCGCCATCGACGAGCTGTTGCTGGAGGCGGCGGATATTAAAGAATACGAGCAGATCGACATCTACAACGTCAACAATGGCGAGCGCTTCACCACCTATGCCATCCGTGGCCAGCGCGGCAGCGGCATGATCTCGGTGAACGGCGCCGCGGCGCGCAAGGCGGCCGAGGGCGACATCCTGATCATCGCCAGCTTTTCCAGCTACAACGAGGTGGAGCTGGCCAAGTACGAGCCCCGCCTGGTCTACGTCGACGACAAGAACCGGGTCAAGCGGATCGGTTCCGAGATCCCGGCCCAGGCCGCCTGAGTTCTTCTCGATTTCCGCCTGCGCGGGAATGACGGTCAGGAAACAGGATACGGGTCCAGTCGAAGCATGGTCCCGGGTCGGTCTTGCGGCCCGGCGCGATATCCGAGTGGCCGGTGGCCCCGGCGATCGGGTAGCGCGCGTATAACTCCCCCAGCAGTTCGTTCAAGCGCTCGTATTGCGCATCGGTGAAGGGTACTTCGTCGGTGCCTTCCAGCTCGATGCCGATGGCGAAGTCGTTGCAGCGCTCGCGGCCGTGCCAGGACGACAGGCCGGCATGCCAGGCACGCCGGCCGCAGGCGACGAACTGGATGATTTCACCGTCGCGCCGGATCAGGAAATGGGCCGACACGCGCAGATCCTTGATCGTCGCGTAATAGGGGTGTTCGGTCGGATCGAGGCGGTTGCCGAACAGTTCCTCGATACCCGCACCACCGAACTGGCCGGGCGGCAGGCTGATGTTGTGCAGCACCACCAGTTCCACCGCCATGCCGGCCGGGCGGTCGTCCTGGTTGGGCGACGGGATGTGCCGGATGCCGGTCAGCCAGCCTTCGGCATCCAGGCCGGTCATGGTTCCTCCTCGGCCGGGGCCGCCAATGCGCGTTCGATCGCCGGGCGCAGGGAGGCCGGCGTGAGCAGGCAGTCCAGGCGGGCGTGGTAACGGCCGTCGCGGTACAGGAACAGGCCGGGCAGGTGAAAGAGGTCGAAGGCCCGGGTCAGGGCCAGGCTTGCCTGGGCGTCGACCTTGAATAGCCGGGTAGCGGCCGGCGCCGCCGTCGGCAACAGGCGTTCCGCCGCCCGGCAGGTCGAGCAGGCCGCGCTGGAGAACAGCACCAGGGCGAGCCCGTCCGCCGCCGCGAGGCGGCGGTGGTAGTCGAATTCGTCGAGGGGCAGGAATCCATCCGTTTGCATGGCCGGATTATCCCTTAGAATGCCGCGTCCTTGATTTGGAGTGCACCATGCTGGTCCTGGAAATGTTCTTCTTCCTCGTCCTCATCCTGATCGCCGCCGAGGTGTTCGTGAACGCCCTGGAACATCTGGGCGAGAAACTGAAGATATCCGAAGGGGTGACCGGCTCCGTGTTCGCCGCAGTCGGCACCGCCCTGCCGGAGACCATCGTGCCCCTGCTGGCCATCTTCGCCGGCACCCAGAACCAGCAACTCAACGAGGAGATCGGCGTCGGCGCCATCCTGGGCGCACCGCTCATGCTGTCCACCCTGTCGATCTTCCTGATGGCCCTGTCGGTGTGGAAGCGGCGCGGCACGCACGGCCACCTGACTCCCGAGCACACCGGCCTGGCGCGCGACCTCAACTTCTTCCTGGCCGCCTTCGCCCTTTCGGCCGTGGCCCTGTTCGTGCCGCACGAGACCGCCGGCATCCGCGCCACCCTGGCCTTCGTCATGGTGACCATCTACTTCTTCTACATCATGCTGACCATCAAGGCCTCGGAAAAGCTGGTCAAGGACGGCCACGGCACCGAGGCCGAGGAACCCATGTTCCTGGCCAAGCTCGGCCTGCCGACCAACTGGGCCACCATCTTCATCCAGTTGATCGCCGGCCTGATCCTGTTGGTGGCGGGGGCGAAGGGCTTCATCCACGGCATCGAGCAGGCCGCGCCGCTGCTCGGTATCTCGGCCCTGGTGCTGTCCCTGATGATCGTGCCGATCGCCACCGAACTGCCCGAGAAGGTCAACTCCATCCTCTGGATCCGCCGCCACAAGGATACCCTGGCGTTCGGC
Organism: Thiobacillus sp.; assembly: GCA_013335435.1. Lineage (GTDB taxonomy): Bacteria > Pseudomonadota > Gammaproteobacteria > Burkholderiales > Thiobacillaceae > Parasulfuritortus. The sequence continues at coordinate 2,833 of JAAXVP010000280.1, forward strand.
AACATCACCGGCGCCATGGTGTTCCAGGGCACCCTGCTGCCAGCCATCGGCATCCTGCTGACGCCCTGGGCCCCGGTCAAGGAAGTGCTGGCCGGCGTGGTCATCACCCTGGTCGCCGCCGCCTGGTTGCGTTTCATGCTCAGCCGCGGCCAACTGCGTGTCTGGCATCTGGCCATCAACGGTACACTCTACGTCACCTATCTGGCTATCGCCCTGAGCTGATCGGCGCGTATGGGCGGCGGCCGATTAAAGGCAGCCGCGCCGCTGCCGTTATAGCTTTCGTTATACCGAAGGCCGGGGCATGCCCCGGGATGGAGCGGACATGAAAAACAAGATCACCCCCACGGCGGTGGAGCGGGTGATGCGTGAAGACGATTTCATCGTCTCCAAGACCGATCTCAGCGGTCGCATCACCTATGGCAACCGCATATTCATCGAATACTCGGGCTATAGCGAGCCGGAGTTGTTGGGCGCCCAGCACAACATCATCCGTCACCCGGATATGCCGCGCGGCGTCTTCAAGTTCCTCTGGGACACCATCCAGGCCAAGCAGGAATGCTTCGCCTACGTGAAGAACATGGCCAGGGACGGCAGCTACTACTGGGTGTTCGCCAACATCACGCCCAACTTCGACAAGGACGGTAACGTGACCGGCTACTTCTCGGTCCGGCGCAAGCCGAATCCCGAGGCCGTGAAGGTCATGGCCGGGGTCTACAAGACCATGCTGGAGATCGAACAGAAGGCCGGGTCCCGCGATGCCTGCGAGGCTTCGCTGGCGTACCTGACAAAACTGCTTTCGGAGAAGGGGGTGAGCTATGCGGAATTTATCCTTTCCATCTAAGCTGACCCTCTGCGCGGGCCTGTTCATCGGCTTGATGGCGCTCGATTTCGCGGTCGACACGACGCTGCATGGCCTGCATTGGAACCATCTGGTCTTCCTGGCCGCCGCCGTGATGCTGGCGATCGGCCTGCGGGCGATGACGCTGCGCAGCTTCGCCCCCATGGGCCAGCTCTCGGAAGTGATCAAGGACATCAGCCGGGGCCGTTTCAGCCGCCGCGTCACCGGCATCGACGACGGCGACGAGATCGGCCGCCTGTGCTGGCAGGTCAACGACATGCTCGACCAGCTGGAATCCTTCACGCGCGAGCAGAACACCACCTTCCGGATGCACATCGACGGCCAGTTCTTCCGCAAGACGATGCCCTGCGGCATGCACGGCGGCTTCAGGAAGGGCCTGGAAAACCAGAACGTCATGCTGGAGGCCCTGGCCACCAATACCCAGCAGCACATGCGCAACCTGCTGCTGTCCATGGTCCACGGCCTGAATACCCGTAACCTGCTGGTCAACCTGGCCTCCAGCCAGACCGACCTGATGCACATCACCGAGACACTGAAGGCGGTCGCGGCCGAGGCCACACGCACCAACGAACAGGCCGACAACAGCCAGGGTTCGGTGCGCCAGGTGGTCGACAACCTGGGCGACATCTCCGGCCGCATCGAGCATGCCAGCCAGGCGGTCGACCAGCTCAACGCCAAGGGTACCGAGATCCAGCAGGCGGTCAGCCTGATCAACGCCATCGCCGACCAGACCAACCTGCTCGCCCTCAATGCCGCCATCGAGGCGGCGCGCGCCGGCGAGGCCGGGCGCGGCTTCGCCGTGGTGGCCGACGAGGTGCGCAAGCTGGCGGAGAACACCAAGAGCGCCTCGGACTCCATCGGCAAC
>JAAXVP010000281.1 GCA_013335435.1 Thiobacillus sp.
ACGCGCTGGCTCGACTCGACGATCGTTCCGAATGCCGAGGACATCACGATCGAGCAGTGCATGAACATGACATCGGGGCTCTACAGCTACACGGAGGATCCGCTGCTCGGCGATCTGCATGTGCCCAGCGCATTCTTCTTTGACCTGGGCGAGGAGATCGCATTGCGCGCGGCGCCGGACGATCACCCGTTGGCCGTGGCCGCGCGGCTGACCAGCTCGGTGGAGGTGGTCTGCTGGTCGGCCGCCGTGGCGATGGCCTGGATGCTCTGGGAGGTGGCGTCCGCCAGGGAGCAGCTGAAGGGACACCTGGTCCTCGGCCTCGACTGGCTGGTCGTCCCGTCCACGATCGCGATGCTCACGGCGATCGCGTTCGGCGGATTGATGGGCCTGCCGAAATTGCGCAACACGATCGGCGGCTGGCACAAGGCGGCCGGCTCGTTCCTGCTGCCGCTGCTGGTCTGGTGTTTCGTCAGTTACGTTCCTTTCGTCTGGCATCCCAAGGTCCAGGTCACCGAACCCGGCGGCGTGGACTACTTCCAGGTCGGCATGCTGGTCGACAAGGCGCAGTTCGCCGACGAGTCCGCCTACGCCAAGGAGCAGGGCCTGGCCCTGCCCGCCGGCGTGCCTGCCAACCCGATCTACCTGCCGGCGCCTGACGAAGTGGCGCAGGCCTTCTACACCGGTTTCACCAAGGCGCCCGTGCAGAAGGACGCGCCCTGGCTGCATGAGAGCCTGTGGCACAGCATCCAGATCATCTTCTGGGGCTTCGTGCTGTCGTCCCTGGTCGGCGTGCCGCTCGGCATCCTGGCCGGCACCTACGCCAGCCTGGGCCGCCTGTCCGAGCCCTTCATCGAGTTCTTCCGCTACCTGCCGGCACCCGCCTTCGGCGCCCTGGCGGTGGCCATCCTGGGCATCTACGACGGCCCCAAGATCGCCATCATCGTCATCGGCACCCTGTTCCAGCAGGTCCTGATCATCGCCAACACCACCCGCAAGCTGGAGGCCACCATCGTCGAGGCTGCCCGCACCCTGGGCACCCGCGGCCTCAAGCTGCTGACCAAGGTGGTGGTGCCGGGCATCCTGCCCGACCTCTACCGCGACCAGCGCATCCTGCTCGGCTGGGCCTGGACCTATTTGATCGTCGCCGAACTGATCGGCACCAGCTCCGGCATCACCTGGTACATCACCCAGCAGGCCCGCTACCAGCATTTCGACAACGTCTACGCCGCCATCATGATCATCGGCATCATCGGTTTCGGCACCGACCTCGTCCTGGCCCGGCTCGGCCGCCGCCTGTTCCCCTGGGACCGCAGCCAGGACCGCCGTTGAGGACATGCGCATGAATCTCGTGGAACCCATCCTGCCCAGCTACCTCGACCAGTCCGACGCGGTCCGGGCCCGCTTCGAACGCATCGCCCAGCGCGAGACCATCCTGGAGGTGCGCAAGCTGGGCAAGCGCTACCGCTCCGCCCAGGGCGAGGTGGAGGCCCTGCGCGAGATCGACTTCAGCGTACGCCGACGCGAATTCGTCTGCGTCATCGGCCCCTCCGGCTGCGGCAAGTCGACACTGATCCGCATCCTGGCCGGTCTCGACCACCACACCTCCGGCGAGGCCCTGCTCGACGGCAAGCCGATCAAGGGTCCGGGCCAGGACCGCGGCATGGTGTTCCAGGGCTACTCGCTGTTCCCCTGGCTGACCGTGAAGAAGAATGTCATGTTCGGCCCCCAGATGAACGGCCGCGGCCGCGACGAGGCCGAGCACGACGCCATGATCTGGCTCGAACTGGTCGGCCTGGAGCGGTTCGCCGACGCCTACCCGCACCAGCTCTCCGGCGGCATGCGCCAGCGCGTCGCCATCGCCCGCGCCCTGGTCAACCAGCCGCGCATCCTGCTCATGGACGAGCCGTTCGGCGCCCTGGACGCCCAGACCCGCGCCAAGATGCAGTCGCACCTGATCGACATCTGGCGGAACATCGACATCACGGTGCTGTTCATCACCCACGACCTCGACGAGGCCATCTACCTGGCCGACCGCATCCTGGTCCTCAAGGCCCACCCCGGCGAGGTGCAGGAGATCATCGAGGTGCCGGTGCCGCGCCCGCGCAGTCTGGGGCAGTTCAATACGCCCGAATTCCGCGCCACCAAGGCGCGCCTGGAAGAACTGATCCACCCGGCGCCGGAACCCGAATCGGAAGACGAGCAGAAGGTGAAGCCGCACCTGATCCGCTTCACCGACGTGCACGACAACGTGGAGTGATGCGATGAAATGGGCTGACCTCACCTGGTCCGAAATCCCCACCGTCCTGGCCCGTTGCGGCCAGGCCGCCATCCTGCCGGTGGGCGCCACCGAGCAGCACGGCCCGCACCTGGGCACCGGGGTCGATTTCGTGATCGCCGAGGAACTCTGCCTGGCGGTCGCCAAGCAGACCGGCGTGCCCATGCTGCCGACCCTGCCCTACGGTTGCTCCCTGGGCCATAGCCGGCGCTGGCCCGGCACCCTGGCCCTGCAGCCGACCACCCTGATCCAGCTGGTCAAGGAGATCGGCGACTGGGCCTACCACAGCGGCATCCGGCGGCTGTTCATCGTCAACGCCCACGTCACCAACGCCGCGCCGCTGCGCTGCGCCCTGGAGATGCTGCGCGCCGAACACGACGACCTGATGGTCGCGGTGATCAACACCGCCACCGTCAGCGCGCGGGTGCGCCAGTTCCATTTCGCCGACGCCGAGGACTGGCACGCCAACGATGCCGAGACCTCAATCATGCTGGCCATCGCTCCGGACGGCGTCCGGCCCGACAAGTTCGCCGAGGCCGACGACCCCGACCGCACCTGCGGCTGCGTGTTCGCCCACCCGGTCAACCGCACCAGCCTGAACGGCGTCACCGGCACGCCCAGCCAGGCCACGGTCGACAAGGGCCAGGTCTGGTTCGACTGGCTGGCCGCCGACCTGGCCGAACTCATTTCCCGGGGCTGCTCTGAGGACCCGCCACTGCCCTATTCCTACTACGAGGCCGCCTGACCGCCACGTTCAACATGCTTCAAGGAACCACCATGAACCAGACCGACGAAACCGCCCTGCTCGACCAGCCCAGCCAGACCGCCCCGGCCGGATCGGCCGAGGCCGTCGCCCGCCAGCAGCGCGAGCTGATGGACAAGGGCGTGAAGTATTGCATCGGTGCCTATGTCGACATCCATGGCATACCCAAGGCCAAGGTCGTCCCCATCGCCCACCTCGGCCACATGGCCAAGGGCTCCGAGCGCTACACCGGCTATGCCCTGGACGGCCTCGGCCAGGCCCCCAACGACGACGAGCTGACCTCGGTGCCCGACCTTGAGCGCGCCATCCAGCTGCCCTGGGAACCGAAGATCGCCTGGATTCCGGCCGACAACCATTTCCAGGGCAAGCCCTACGCCCTCAACACCCGGGTCGCCCTGAAGAACCAACTCAAGGAAGCCGCCAAGCTCGGCTACGGCATGAACCTGGGCATCGAGTGCGAGATATTCCTGCTCAAGCAGAACGAGGACGGCAGCCTGTCGGTGCCGGTCGCCGACGACAAGCTGGCCAAGCCCTGCTACGACGTGCGCGGCTTCGTCGACAACTTCTCCTGGCTGGACAAGGTGGCTACCTCGATCAACGACCTCGGTTGGGACCTCTACTCCTTCGACCACGAGGACGCCAATGGCCAGTTCGAGTTCGACTTCAACTACGCCGACGCCCTGACCACCTGCGACCGCCTGACCTTCTTCCGCTTCATGGCCAAGCACTACGCCAAGGAGGAAGGCCTGCTCGCCACCATGATGCCCAAGCCCTTCGCCGACAAGACCGGCAACGGCGCCCACTTCAACATGTCGATCTACGACCTGGAGACCGGCAAGAACCTGTTCGCCTGCGCGCCCGAGGACGACCCCCACGGCATCGGCCTGACCCCGCTCGGCTACAGCTTCGTCGCCGGCATCCTCAAGCACGGCCGCGCCCTGTGCGCCGTGTTCGCGCCCACCGTGAACAGCTACAAGCGCCTGGTCCGCCGGGGCGCCATGAGCTACTTCTCCTGGGCGCCGGTGTTCAACTCCTGGGGTTCCAACAACCGCACCAACTCGGTGCGCATCCCGGCCGGCGGCGGCCGTTGCGAGTCGCGCAACGCCGACGGCGCGGTGAATCCCTACCTGGCCGCCACCCTGGTCCTGGCCGCCGGCCTGGAGGGCATCCGCGAAGGCCTGAACCCCGGCAACCCGAACGAGGACAACCTGTACGCCATCTCCGAGGCCGAGCGTGCCGAGCGCGGCATCGAGTTCCTGCCCCAGACACTGCAGGAAGCGGTCGCCGCCTTCGCCGCCGACCCGCTGGTGGAGAAGACCCTGGGCAAGGAGCTGCGCGACGAGTTCATCCGCTACAAGACCGAGGAGTGGGAGGCCTACCACCTCAGCGTCAGCAAGTGGGAAGTCGAGCGCTATAGCTACATGTTCTGATGTGGTCATGGATACGTCGCGATTCCACCCTCACCCCAACCCCTCCCCCATCGAGGGGGAGGGGCTCCGCC
>JAAXVP010000536.1:0-867 GCA_013335435.1 Thiobacillus sp.
CAGACTACGCCGCCGACGCCGCCGCCGCGCTGGCGTCCGGTGCGCCCATGCCCGAGTCGACCCGCCAGTTGCTGGAGCAACTCGCCGCCCGCCAGGCGGAACAGAAGAAGAACGCGCCACTGGCCGAAAGTGCCGAGGAGCCAGCCGCGGCACAGGTCGAGGTCAGCGCGGCCGACCTGCCGGCCTTCAAGGAACAGGTCGGCGCGGTGGCCAGCGAGATCGGCCCCGACGTGGCGACGGTGAAGGGCGGCTTCTGGAGCGCCGTCGAAGAGTATTTCAACGGCAACACCATGAGCTTTGACGACATGGTGACCAAGCTCTCCGAAGTCTGGGACAGCGCCAAGGCCAAGATCAGCGAAGGCGGCGCCTGGCTTGCCAACAAGCTGATGAGCTTCTTCCGCGGCGGTGGCGCCGAGGGCGAACTGGGCGACAAGATCGGCTGGCTGACCGGCACAATCACCTTCCAGATCCTGCTCGACGCCATCACCGCCGGCACCTGGATCGCCGCCGGCCCGATCCTCAAGGGCATCGCCAAGTTCATCAACTGGCCGATGGAGTTTCTCGGTCAGGCCTTCAAGCTCCTGAAGAAGCTCGGCAAGTACCTGCTCGACGGCCTCAAGAAACTCGGCGGGGCGATCAAGGATGCCGCCGCCGGCGCCTTCAAGAGCGTCTCGAAGGCCCTCGGCAACATCGGCCAGCGCCTCTTGAGCTTTGGCGAGGAACTCCTCGGCAAGTTCGGCGGCAAGGCCGCCAAGGCCGAAAGCAAGGCGGCCGGCGCGCTCGGCAAGGAAGGCGCCCAGCTGGCCGAACAGAAGGCCGCCCAGAAGCTGGAAACACCAACGGCCAAGGCGGAGCCCCGACCGGAGC
>JAAXVP010000536.1:877-1501 GCA_013335435.1 Thiobacillus sp.
CTGCCGAACCGGTTGCCGACAAGCCGAAAGCCGCCGATGCGAAGGACGTGGAGACGGTCAAGCCCGATTCCCCCGCCAGGCGCGAAGCCAGCACCGCCGAGAGCGGCAAGCTGGAAAACGACAAACTCACGCCACAGCAGACCCGCAACGAGAGCGACCGTTTCCGGGAGCGTCCCGAGTCCCTGGAGGGCACCGCCCCGCATCGCACATCGAAAGCCGGCAAGCACGAATGGCGCGAGGAAACGCTGCCGAACGGCGAATGCCGGTTCTGCCGCTATTCGCCGACCAAAATCTGCGTTGCCACGCCGGAACTGCGGGCGGGCGAACTGCAAAAGGTGGACGAACACGCCCTGGCCCTGCAAAGGCAGGCCGATGCCCAGGCCAGGGCGGCGGCCGAAGCACGCGAGAAAGCCCTGGCCCACAAACCTCTCAGCCCCGACGAGACGAAGATTCTCGACGACGAACTGGCCGAAGCCCGCAAGCGTGCCGAGGCGGCCCGCAAGCAGCTCGGTCCGGAACGCGGCCGGGCCACCCGGGCAGCCAACAGCGGCAAGGCCGACGAAGCGGCCGCCGCCCGCAAGCGGGTCGAGCGCCTGGAGGCCGACCTCAAGCGCGCCGAGGAAG
>JAAXVP010000537.1 GCA_013335435.1 Thiobacillus sp.
CCGCGAGGAGCCGCTCGAAGTCGGGCGTCGTCCGGTCGCCACGCACTCTCGCGACTCGGTCGCCGAAGGTGTCGGGCAGCGTCCCCCGGTTGAAAAGCGTGACCGAGTGACCGGCGGCGAGGAGACGCCACGCGAGCTCGTGGCCGAGGAATCGCGTCCCGCCGACGAGGAGGACCTTCGGGCCTTCAGCGAGCGTGCCGAGGAGGCAACCGTGACTTACGAGACGCTCCTGGCCTCGCTCAAGCGCGATGGCAAGCTATAGCGTCCAGATCAAGCGATCCGCCGCGCGGGAGATCGAATCGCTACCGCTCAGCCCCGGCGCGCAGGTGGCCGCGATCGTCGCGCCCTTGGCAGGGTCGGCCTTGAAGGGGGCCTTGGCGTCGGCGGCCCATGCCGTGGGCACGAAGAGCGCGAGACACAGGACGGCGAGCAGTAGACCCAGGAACAGCTTGCGTGCGCTGCCGTGCATTCTTCCTCCTTGCGTGGACGCTACCTCGGAACATCGGCTTCGAACGCGAGGAACAGCGGCGAGCCCCGGCCTCCTTTCCGCCGCCGACTGGAAGGCCACCATGGCCGGCCTGGACAAGCATTTCGGCACCGACGCCGGCCTGGACACCAAGCCGGCCGCCGAGATCGCCGCCTGGCTGGAGAAGAACGCCAGCAAGCGCATCGAGTCGGGCGCCAAGGAACCGCGCCTGACCACCACCGCCTGGTTCAAGCGCGAGCACCGCGAGGTGGCCGCCAAAACCTGGCAGGACAGCCGCGTGAAGAGCCCGGCCAACTGCGCCGCCTGCCACAAGGGCGCCGACCAGGGCCGCTATGGCGAGCGTGAGATCGACATCCCCGGCGTCGGCCCCTACCGGGAGAGGGACTGACCATGCAGCGCATCCTGGTATGGGACCTGCCGACCCGCGTCGGCCACTGGCTGATGGCGATCTGCTTTCTGGTCGCCTATGTCACCGGCGAGAGCGAGGAATGGCGCCTGGTCCACGTCTGGGCCGGCGGCACCCTGGCCGGCATAGTGCTCTTCCGCCTGTTCTGGGGGCTGGTCGGCAGCCGGCATGCCCGCTTCTTCAGCTTCGTGCGTTCGCCCGGTGCGGCCTGGCATTACCTGACCGGGCTGCTCAAGGGACGGATCGACCACCACACCGGCCACAACCCGGCCGGCGCCTGGGCCATCCTGGCCCTGCTGCTCCTGGGCCTGGCCGCCGCCGCGAGCGGCTGGCCGGTCTACCAGGACATCGGCGGCGAGTGGCTGGAGGAACTACACGAGGGGGTCGTCAACGCCATGTTGCTGGTGGTCTTGGTCCACCTGGCCGGCGTCCTGGTCGGCAGCCTGGCGCACAAGGAAAATCTGCCCCGCGCCATGGTAACCGGCTACAAGCTGGGTGACACCGGGGAAGCGATCTCCGGCGCCCGCCTGTGGGCCGTGCCGCTGCTCCTGGTGTGCGCGATCTTCAGCGCCTGGTGGTTAAGCTTATAGAACAGGTGCGCGACTTG
>JAAXVP010000022.1:0-1700 GCA_013335435.1 Thiobacillus sp.
GGGGTCGCCTTCCTGGCCAGCCCGGCCCTGGCGGCGACGCTCCAGGGCGACTTCCCGGCCTGCCTGGACAACGCCCCGCTCCTGGTGCCCGGCGAGGGCACCGCCATGCGCGGCCACCTGATGCGCTGGCTGGAAGGCCTGCAATTGCGTCCTCGCATCGCCGGCGAATTCGACGACAGCGCCTTGATGAACGCCTTCGGCCAGGGCGGCAGCGGGGTCTTTCCGGCGCCCGCGGTAATCGCCGAGGAAATCCGGACCCAGTATGGCGTGACCCAACTCGGCCAGGCCGACTCCCTGTCGGAACGCTTCTACGCCATTTCGGTCGAGCGCCGGGTCAGCCATCCGGCGGTCCTGGCCATCCTGCAGGCGGCCAGCCGGGAACTGTTCGGCGCGGCCAATTGAGATATCCTCCGGACCTGAATTCCTACCTGACGTACACGCCATGACCCCCGCCCTGCTCGACACCGCCGCCGCCGCCCTCGCCGACCTGCTCGCCTTCGCACAGCCGGCCGACGCCGTGCTCTCGGCCTTCTTCCGCAAACGGCCCAAGCTGGGCGGCCGCGACCGCGCCTTCATCGCCGAATCGGTCTACGGCGTGATCCGCCGCCTGCGCAGCCTGGAACAGGTCAGCGAAGGCCGGGTGCCGCGCCGCCTGCTCCTGGCCTGGCTGGCCCGGCACGGCGGCCACACCTTGCGCGAGTTCGAGCCGGTGGTATCGAAGAACGAACTGGAATGGCTGAAGGCCATCAAGAGCGTACGCCTGGACGAGGCCGCGCCGGCGGTCCGGCTGGACCTGCCCGATTGGCTTTACGAACGCCTGACGAGCCAATTCGGCGACCAGCTCGACCCCCTGATGGCGGCCATGAACCGCCCGGCCCCGCTCGACCTGCGGGTCAGCCGGATGAGCCGCGAGGCGGCCCAGGAAAACCTGGCCGGCGCAGACATCGAAAGCGAAGCCACGCCCTATTCGCCCTGGGGGCTGCGCCTGAAGGGCAAGCCGGCCCTGAACAAGCACCCCCTGTTCCTGGATGGCGTGGTCGAGGTGCAGGACGAGGGCAGCCAGTTGCTCGCCCTGCTCACCGGCGCCAAGCGCGGCGAGATGGTGTGCGACTTCTGCGCCGGCGCCGGCGGCAAGACCCTGGCCCTGGGCGCCATGATGAAGAACACCGGCCGCCTCTATGCCTTCGACGTGGCCGAGAAGCGCCTGGCCAACCTGAAGCCGCGCCTGGCCCGCTCCCAGTTGTCCAACGTGCAGCCGCAACTCCTGGCCAGCGAGAACGACACCAAGGTGAAGCGCTTGGCCGGCAAGTTCGACCGCGTCCTGATCGACGCCCCCTGCTCCGGCCTCGGCACCCTGCGCCGCAACCCGGACCTGAAGTGGCGCCAGACGCCCGAATCCGTGGTCGAATTGACCGCCAAGCAGGCCGCCATCCTGGCCTCCGCCGCCCGACTGGTGAAGGCCGGCGGCCGCCTGGTCTACGCCACCTGCAGCCTGCTGCCGGACGAAAACGAGACTATCGTCGAGGCCTTCCTGGCCGCCCATCCTGAATTCACCTTGAAGCCGGCCGGCGCGGTCCTCGCCGAACAGGGCGTCAGCCTGGAGATGGGGGACTACCTGCGCCTCGACCCGCGCACCCACGGCACCGACGGCTTCTTCGCGGCGGTGCTGGAACGGCAATAGACCGGGTGATGCATCGAAA
>JAAXVP010000022.1:1710-19986 GCA_013335435.1 Thiobacillus sp.
TCAACGCAAACCGCCCCCTCTCCCCCAGCCCGGCCCCCTCCAGGGGACCGGCCCGGAGGGCGCAGGACGCAACGCAGTTGCGGTCCCGCGCGGAGCGAGGGATGGGCCATGTGCCCACAGAAGGTAGCGCGGCAGAGCGGCACAGGGTGATGGCCGCCATCCTGGCATTCGCCATACCGCTCACCGCCCTCGCCTCGCCGCCCCTGGAACTGACCCTGCAGGGCACGGCCCAGGTCGCCTTCACGCCCGGCGACGATGCCGGCGCCCTGGTGGCCGAGGCCGTCGGCCAGGCCAAGGCGCAGATCCTGGTCCAGGCCTACAGCTTCACCCACAAGGCCATCGCCGAGGCGCTGGTGGCGGCGAAGAAACGCGGCGTCGACGTCCGCGTGATCGCCGACCAGGAGCAGGATCGCCACGTCGCCACCACCCAGGTCGGCTGGCTGGCCGGGCAGGGCGTGCCGGTCTGGCTGGACGGCCAGCACGGCGCCGCCCACGACAAGGTCATGGTGATCGACGCCGGCCGGCCCGACGCGGCGGTCATCACCGGCAGCTTCAACTTCACCCACGCGGCCCAGTACCGCAACGCCGAAAATCTGCTTATCCTGCGCGGCAACCCGCTCCTGGCGGAGGCCTACGCCGCCAACTGGCGGCGCCACCGCGCCCACTCGCTCCCGGTACGCCCATGAACCCGACCACGCCCGCCGAACCGCCCGTCGAAAACCTCATCGACGCCCTCCTGACCGACCTCTCCAACACCGTCCTGCTCACCCAGTCAGTCATCGTCCTGACCGCCCTGGCCGTGGCCTGGTTCGCGGTGCGCCTGCTGCTCCGGCGCATCCCGGAGGAAACCGTGTCCGCCTGGCACATGCGCGAATGGCCGCGCTTCCTGGTGCCCATCCTGGCCCTGATGCAGATCCTGCTGGCGCGGCCGCTGCTGCACCACAGCCAGACCGTGCACCTGCTCAACCTGGCCGAGCCGCTGCTGATGTCGATGTTCACCATCCAGCTCAGCTTCTTCTTCCTGCGCAGCATCTTCCGGCCCGGCCCCGGCCTGCGCACGGTCGAACGGGTGGTGTCGTGGCTGGTCTGGGGCGCGGTGGCGCTGCACATCATGGGCTACCTCGCGCCCATGATCGAGTCCCTCGACGCCATCGGCTTCAATGTCGGCAAGCAGCACATCTCACTCTACACCGCCATCATCGGCGCGCTGTCGATCATCATCACCGTGGTCACCGCCCTCTCAGCGGGCAGGCTGATCGAGAATCGCCTGATCGCCGGCAGCGCCCTCAACGCCAACATGAAGGTGGTCCTGAGCAAGCTGCTGCGGGCCATCCTGCTGGTGATCGCGGTGCTCATCGCCCTGCCCCTGGTCGGCATCGACATCACGGTCCTGTCGGTGTTCGGCGGTGCGCTCGGCGTCGGTCTCGGCCTCGGCCTGCAGAAGATCGCCAGCAACTACGTGTCCGGCTTCACCCTGCTGCTGGAAAACTCCCTGCGCATCGGCGACATGGTCGAGGTGGGCGGCCGCTATGGCCAGGTGACCGAGATCGCCACCCGCTACACCGTGCTGCAGGCCCAGGACGGCACCGAGACCATCCTGCCCAACGAGACCCTGATCACCTCGCCGGTGATCAACCACAGCCTGACCGACAAGCAGAACCGCATCTTCCTGCCGGTGCAGGTGGCCTACGAGAGCGACCTGGAACGGGTGCGCGAGGTCTTGCTGGCAGCCGCGGCCGGGCATCCGCGCGTGCTCAAGACCCCCACCCCGGCCGTGCTCCTGAGCAATTTCGGCGAAAGCGGCATCGACATGGAACTGGCGATCTGGATCGACACCCCGGACGAGGGCGAGCGGGCCCTGCGCTCGGACCTGAACTGGGCGATCTGGCGCGGTTTCCAGGCCGCCGGCATCGAGATCCCCTATCCGCAACGGGTGGTGCACATGGCGAAGTAACCTCGCAATAGGTGTATATATACGCCCCCACCTGGCCATACCAGACTGGCAACCCCGTAAACAAGCCCTGAGGGAGACGCTGATTTATTCGTCATCCCCGCGTAGGCGGGGATCCAGAGCCTTGATTTAACTGGGTTCCCGCCTACGCGGGAACGACGGAAGCGAATAAATCAGCGGTTCCTTAGCCACAAATGAGCAACTTGATCGGGGTCTTACTGGCTTCCCTGGCAATTGTTCTGGTCGCTTTGCTCGTGCTCGGCGCCATACGGTTCGCAGCATGGGATCCATCACTCGTTACGGCGATTGAGGCAATAAAAAACCCGCCGAAGCGGGTTTTTTCATGGGAAGGACGCCGAACTTACTTCAGCTTCACTTCCTTGTATTCGACGTGCTTGCGCGCCTTGGGATCGAACTTGTTGAAGGCCAGCTTTTCCGGCGTGGTCTTCTTGTTCTTGGTCGTGGTGTAGAAGTGGCCGGTGCCCGCAGTGGACTCCAGCTTGATCTTTTCGCGTCCGCCTTTAGCCATGATTCAGCCCCTTAGATCTTGTCGCCACGGGCGCGCATTTCGGCCAGGACGGTGTCGATACCGTTCTTGTCGATGGTGCGCAGCGCAGCGTTGGTCAGGCGCAGGCGCACCCAACGGTTTTCACTTTCAACCCAGAAGCGGCGGCTCTGCAGATTGGGCAGAAAACGACGCTTGGTCTTGTTGTTCGCGTGGGAAACATTGTTACCCACCATCGGCTTCTTGCCGGTCACTTGGCATACGCGGGCCATAGGACACCTGTGGTTCGGATCAGAGAAAGACGCGGTTTATATCACAGATATTTTCCGGCCGTCAAAGTAATCCCCGCTCGGCAAACGATAAACCACTATCGCCGGCCACCACGAAATGGTCCAGAACCCGGACGTCGACCAGCGCCAGCGCCGCCTTGAGCTGGTCGGTCAGCCAACGGTCGGCCTGTGACGGTTCCGCCACACCGGACGGGTGGTTGTGGGCCAGGATCACGCCGGCGGCATTGTGGGCCAACGCCCGCTTGACCACTTCGCGCGGATAGACCGAGGTCTGGGTCAGGCTGCCCCTGAACAGTTCCTCGCTCGCAAGCACCCGGTTCTGGGCATCCAGGAACACCGCCATGAAGACCTCGTGCGGCAGGCCGGCCAGCTTAAGGCGCAGCCAGTCGCGCACCGTCGCCGGCGAGGACAGGGCATCGCGCTGCTTCATCTGCTCGGCCAGGGCACGCCGGCTCATCTCCAGGACGGCCTGGATCTGGGCGTACTTGGCGTCGCCGAACCCCTTCACCTGGGTGCACGCCTGCCGGCTGGCGCAGAACAGTCCGTTCAGGCCGCCGAACCCGGTCAGCAGGTCGCGCGCCAGGTCGACCGCGCTCTTGCCACGCACCCCGACCCTGAGAAAGATCGCCAGCAATTCGGCGTCGGACAGGGCCGCCGCGCCCTCCTTGAGCAGACGCTCGCGCGGCCGTTCGCCGGCCGGCCAATCGGTTATCGCCATGACGGCCTCCCTTTATTATCAGCACGCGATGGGCAAGCTAAATGAGGGGGCTTCTTTGGTCAACAAATCACGGGGTTCTGGCACTCGCCAAACCAACCGTTCCGGAATCAGGCCCATCCCCCTCCGGAGATGACAGCCAGTTGCCAAGCACGGCCTGCAATTCGGTTGGCTCCACCGGTTTGCGCAGCACGAGATATCCCTGTTCTTCCGCTTCCGCCAATTCCGGGGAATCCAGTTCGCCGCTGATCATGGCCCCGCTCGCATCGGGCAGGCGTTCGAGCAAGTCGCACAACAGTTCGAAACCGCTCTCGCCCGAGCGCAACCGCTGGTCGCAGAACACGGCATCCGGTTTGAAGCCGGATTCGAGGAGGTGCAAGGCCTGTCCGCCCGATTCGACGCAGGCGACCTGCAGACCCCAGGATTGCATCAGGGTTTGCCAGGCGCTGCGCACCAAAGGATCGTCATCGACCACCAGGCATGCGCCTGACCAGTGCGGCACCGCCTGGGACCCGGTCGAGGCGGCCAGCCCGGCGATAGCGTGAGGCTCCACCGCCTTCGCCGCATCGAGGCGAATCCAGAAACACGAGCCCTTGCCCTCGCGGGAAAGGAAGCCGTACCTCGCTCCCATCATGGCGCTGCAGCGGGCGACGACGGCCAGCCCCAGCCCGTGGCCGGCACTGTCGACATCCCAGGCGTGCTCGTTGCGAAAAAAGGGGGAAAAGATGTCGGCACCGTCGCGCGTCGCGATGCCGATACCGGTATCCCAGACTTCGCATCGCCAGCCGCCGCCTCGTCGGCGAACGGCCAGCAGGATGCCGCCTTGGCGCGTGTAGCGCAGGGCGTTGTGCAGCAGGTTGCCCAGCGACTGGCGCAACAACGTCCCATCGGCGACGGCCACCGCTCCGTTCGCCGGCAGATGCACGCGCAACGCCAGCCCCCGACTGCGCGCCTCCTCGCGAAAGATCGTGGCGACGTTGGCGATCGCCCCGGCCAGGTCGACGGCTTCGGTCTTGATCTGCACGCGACCGCCTTCGATCCGGGACAGGTCGAGCAGGGCGTTGAACATCTGCGTGGCCGAATGCACGCTTTCACGCAGATCCCTCAGGGGGCCGTCGAGCGCTGGGTCGCGATTGCTTCGCGAAATCGACTCGACCAGGAAGCCCATGGCATGCACCGGCTGGCGCAGATCGTGGCTGGCCGTGGTCAGGAACAGGTTCTTGTCGTACAGGGCTTTCTCGGCCTGCTCCTGGAGCACGATGTTATTCAGGAAAAAACGATGCGAAATCGCCGAATGCCTGAGCATGGTCAGGGTGTGGAGCAAAGCCAATGGCAGGACATAGTGCCAATGATCGGGAAAGCTGAAAGGCACCAGCATCGTCACACCGCCCCAGCCGGTCAGGAGAAAGCAACGGAATACCGATAGCACCGGAGATGAATGCACGGAGTTACCGGCAACGATGGCAGCGACCGTTGCCATGTAGATCAATTGGAACGCGAACGTTGCATGGCTCGCCGTTAGCAACGGGGGAACAGCCATGCTCGTACCGTAGACCAGCGCTATGCCCTGTACGACCGGCAACCAGCGACGCCAAATCACTTCGGGGAGCCCTTCAGTCCGTTCGCGCTGGTAGCGCCGATACAGCCAGCGAACCACCAGCAGCCCGACGAAATACCAGGCCGCCCACAGCACGAGTCCGAGCGGGTTCTGATCGAGGTGGATATACCAGGCGATAAAGGGCAGGCTGACAACGACCATCGCCCCGAAACCGTAGTTGATCCGGGCGAAGGCGACGTCAAGCAGGCCCACCCGGCCGGCCGGGCTGATATCGGCGTAGCCGATCTCCTTGCCAACGCCGGGCGACCGCTCTTCGTCGCGCTCAGGCATCGATCCGCTTTCCCCGCAGCCGCGTGATCAACTCGACGCGATTGCGTGCTCCCAGCCGTTCCAGGATGCCGCTCACATGCTCCTTGACGGTCTGTTCGGTCAGCGAAAGCTGCTGCGCGACGCGCTTGTTGGGCAAGCCCTTGAGCATCAGGGCAAGCACTTCGCCCTGGCGCGGGGTCAGGCCAAGTTCGGCCGCGCTCAGGGGAAGGTTCCGCTCTTCTCCGGCGGACGAAGAGGCCACCGGGGCATCATCGAACCATGCGTCACCACGCAGCACCGCAGCCACCGCCAGGGCAAAGACGGCCGGCTCGGCGTGCTTGAGCAGAAACCCATCCACGGACAGCCGACGCACCTTGTCGCGCACCGCCGGATCGCCATCGCCACTGATCACCAACAGGCGGGTTGCCGGGTGCTCGTCACGAAGGCGCGCCAATATCGGCAGCGCCGTGCCTTCCGGTAGCCAGAAATCGATCAGCGCCAACGTCGGCGCCCCGAATTGCCCGATGTAAGTCCACAGGACGTCAGCTCGGCAAATGGCCTCGACACGCGCAAACCCGCAATGCGTGCGCAGGTAGTCCGCCATGCCGCGTGCGACCAGCGGATGATCATCGACAACCAGGGCGGAGCGTTCGTTGATCGTCATCGTCTCGATGGATATACCGCGGGGCAGGGAAGTGCGGGGGGCTCTGGAAAGCGCTTCTCGGCGAGATTATCAAATCATTCATTCGACACAACCCCCTACCACGGTAGGGTTCCCTGTCCTGCGCCCGCGCCAGAAAATCGCCAAAACTGGCTCGCCCTGAACCACGGTCGGCTTGGCTGAGGTGATCTGTGCCGGGCTGGTCCGACCTCGCGATGCGGGAAACTGCATTCAACTGTCAATCATTTGAAGGAGAAATAACGATGTTGAAGCGGATCGAAATTCGGAACGGGAACTCTTCATCAATTGTTGCCTTGGCGGTGGCGGCGTTATTCATGGCATCGCCCACTGTCAATGCAACCACGCTCGAGGCCGATGCGTTACAGGCAAAGCAACCCATTCCGCAACCTCTTGTACACATTAATGACACGACATCCTTGAGGGCTGAAGTCGACCGTGACGGCGTGATGGCGAGCCCGGTCTCGGCAGGGGCGGAAAAGCCCGTTGCGATCAAAGTCAGCCTCGGCAGGACTTGTGACGATCCCTGGTGGGAACTGAGCGGGATTCAATGGCTTACCTGCATGCTGAAGTAATACGCCCTTGCTTTGCGTGGGGGGGGGCAGGTCTTGAAAGAGTGCCCCCACGCGCAAAACGGTCTCGAAAGCGACGTCGACAGACGGCCCCATCATCGAACGCAGTGAAGAGTCCGGTCATTTCGGAAGGAGTACGCGATAAAAGTCACGGCGAATGCCAGCCTCCCAACCGGGTTGGCTCACCCTCACGCCTAATAACCGCGTCACCAAGATCAAAGGAGGACAAACTGAACATGCCAATGAGGCGAAAACAATATTCAATGCCAGTTTTCAAATGGTTATTGCCATCCAAATAGGCTTGCAATTTTACAGGGAAACCGAAATGAAAAAGTTTGCTTTTTTACTGGTCTTGTCAACCGCATTTAAAATCGCCCACGCCTCGCCAATCATCGATTACACAATCAGTGACAATGGGGATTCGACCTACACATATGATGTATCAGTTACCAACAACAACAGCGGTGAATTATATTTCTTCGGAATCGACATAAGCCACCTCAGCTATGATTCGAATGGCTGGAGTGAATCATGGATGAACGGTGATTGGGACAATTCATATTATGGCGGCTTGAGCGACAAATTCGGCACGGCCTGGATGATTTCCGGGGCCGATGGCATCACCCAAGGTTCTACGCTTGCCGGCTTTTCGTTTATCTCGTCAGAATACGTTACCGATGCCCGTTTCTTCGCGTGGAATAAAAACATGCTGGGGCTCGAAGACGCAAACCTATTCGACCCTTATATTCCATCCAACAACAATGGCTGGGAACATAATCCACAAGTTTCAACCGTCCCTCTCCCCGGTACGGCATGGCTCTTCGGTTCAGCGCTGCTTGGCTTCGCAGGATTTGCACGCAGACGCTCTGCGGCTGCCTTAGTCGATCGAGACATGAAACATTGCATGTAAGGGACGGCCAACCTTGATGGGCATGGAGAAATGAGCAATTTCGCACGCGGCATAGCCATCATTATGGTGGCGTTTATTGGTGGTTGCGCATCACTCCCGAACGCCACCACCGGAAAAATAGACCATCGCCAAATCGAATTCGCGCTGTCTCGACAGGACACCGTTCCCGTTGTTTTCGAGAATGGGCTGGGTGGAAGAATGGAGTGGTGGGGTAAGGTGATCCCTGAACTATCAAAGGACATCACCACCTTTGCATATAACCGCCCAGGCTACGGAAACAGCGAACCCGTAGCCACGCCCCGCGATGGCTTGCATATCGTGGATGAGCTGCGCGCCCTTCTTCGAAGCCACAACCTGAATCCGCCTTATATCCTGGTTGGACACTCATTGGGCGGCTTGTATATGCAGCTTTTTGCCCGGCGTTATCCGGATGAGGTGGGCGCGCTCATCCTTGTCGACTCCACGCATCCCAGACAACTGGAAGATCAAGGCGCTCTGGATAGGCAGTCCTTCCTGACTCGAGGATTGCTTGGCGTTCTGGTCACCGGGGCGGCCAGGCAAGAACTTGATCTTCTTTCTCAAACTGGCGAGCAAGTTCTCGGTTATCCGACCTTGCAAAACAAACCGGTATTTGTTCTAAGCGCATCCGAACCGATGAAAGAGAAATCACCGTTGGCGGATGACGCGAACGCAAAGCGCCAGGACATCGTGCGCCTTTATCCTGGCGCCAAACAGATATGGGTGGATAGCGGACATGGAATTCCATTGGACAAACCCGAGGCGGTCGTCTCCGCAATTCGCGAGGCGCTGTTGCGGCAATCCGGCAGTTCGCAACAGTAGGTATTGCAACTTTCAGGATGTATTGTGGCAAACCACGAAACTCATCCATGTCGTTCAATAAATGAGCACAAACATGAACTCACAAAATGCGCCGCAAGCGGCGTTAGAAGACATCAAGGTCGATGTAAAACTCAAGCTTGCGGCAGCGTGGGCGAGTTTTATGTTTCTATACATCTATGTGGATTATTTTCACCTGTACATGCCAGGCTCCATAGAAGACTTGATATCGGGCAAAGTGTTTGAATTTAAAATTACTCAAACATTTCTATTGCTAGCACTGGCCTCAGTGACAATTCCAGCTCTAATGATTTTCCTCTCTGTTGGCTTGCCGGCCAGGATCAGCCGCTGGACAAACATCGTCGTGGCTACGCTTTATATTCCCTATTCGTTAATCAATTTGGTAGGAGAAGCTTGGCTTCACATGATATTTGGTGCTGCTGTAGAGGTCGTTCTTCTTCTTCTGGTTATCTGGTATGCATGGAAGTGGCCTATACAGGAAACATGAATCGCTCCGATTTTTTGGAACTCTGCAAAGTAAAATCAGTGACAACGATGGAACTTTATGTCGCTTGGATTAAAAGCTTCATTTTGTTTCATGGCCGCGCCACCCATAAACAAAATAGGCGAACCCGAAGTCGAGGCTTTTTTGACCAGTCAGGCAACCGAGCGCAACGTGGCGGCGACAACTCAGAACCTGGCTTTGTCTGCCATCTTGTTTCTTTACCAGGAGGTGCTTGAAATGCCTTTGCCCTGGCTGACAGAGATGACGCGCGCCAAGAAGGCCGCGCGTCTGTCCACCGTATTGAATCGGGACGAAGTCGCCGGCCTGTTGGCACACGTGAAACTGGGTTTGATGGGCGCTCTCTTATTCCCGGTAAACGCTTTCGCGTTTGGCGTCATTCTGCAGTACCAGGGGGAAGTGGATGACCGGGAGCTTTACTTCGCCGATGTTCGAACCATTTCCAATCGCACCCCTCCCGATCAGATCATGGGGCCGACGGAAATCCGCGAGATTGGCGTCACGGCCGTGTACGAGAACGCGAACAAGCCCGAGTTCGTCCACATGAAACTGCAGTTCCAATGCCCGAACGCCTACACCATGGACATGGCCAAGTTCAAGCTCACCGAAAACAAGACCAAGGTCCGGGCCGGCGACGCCGTCACATTCCGAATCGGTCCAGGGAGCTACAAGTTGCGGCGTTCCGATCTGCAATCCGAGCCAGTGGCCGCCAGCGACTGGAAAACGTCGAACGCGCCGATGCTTTCCAAAGCCGGGGCCATCGCCTGCAACCACATCGAATTCGATCAGGCCTTGCACGCCGCCATCAAGGGCGACACATTCGATTTTGACGGCTTCGGAAAACGCATCGGCAAGCTGGGCCTGCCCGAGGACATGGCACTCATCGGCCAGGTCTTGCCGTCTGAATTTCTCGATTTCGCCTGGTCGGATTTCTGGTGGGATAAGGTCAGCGCGGGAAAACGTCCCGACCCCAGCGGGAAATGGGCCAAACCGCTTTCCGAGGCCGACAAGCAAGCCGCCATCAAGAAGCTCAAGGATCAACAACAGGCGCTGCTATCCGCTACGGCGTCCGCCAAAGCTAGCCTGATGGAAGGCATCAAAAGATCGAAGGCCGATATGGAAGCGGCCAGGAATGCCGGAAGGCGTGCGGATGGCCCAAGGATGACCAAGACCGAATCCAACCTGATGATGCTATGGAGCGGCAGGCCTGAGCGGGACGTCATCAACACCATGGGCAATCCCGAGTTCAACCAGGTGGGCGACACCCGCTTCCTGCGATATACCCATTCCTGGGAAAAAGCGGGTTTCATCGCGTACAACGGCCAAGGGATGGCGGTTGGGGGCGAGGTCGGAGGTTATGCCATGTGTTTTGTTGAATTCAGAGTCAGGAAAGACGCCAATGGCGAATGGCGTGTGGACGACATCCTGGTCAGATCCGATTACGAAGATGCCGGATTGGGAAGAACCAGAGGTTTGTGTGATGAACTCGCACGCAAGGCAGCCGGTTCCTGACCGCCGGCGATATGGAAATGAATGGAACACTGCGGAATCGGCAGGTGACCGCGCACGCGATTGGGTCAGGCCAAGGAAAGGGATGTCGATGATGATGAAAACAGCGTTTGGGGCCGTCAGCCTGATGGCAGCGACCATATCCTGCCAGGCGGCGACTGAAGTTAAGGGCGAATCTTTCGATGTACTCGCCGCCGTCATGGCGTCCACAAAGAAAGAGATCAACGCAAAGGATGTTCTTACCTCGAACAAGGAGGAGGCCATCCGTTTCCGGGACAAGATCACGGCCGGCTGGTGGGAGTTCATGCAGGCCAACTCAAAGGCCAGGCCTGGCGAATACTGTGCGGCCACCTTCTTGCGCGCCAAGCGCGTTCCACGGCCCGGCGGCGTGGACTTGTTCGAAAAGGGAACGGCCGTGACGCTATTCGGCCCGGGCGGGAGCTATCGGGGGGCGCTGCTCGGCTTCTCCCCTCTGTCCGACGACATTGCATTCCCCAAACTCCAGAATGGGCAGAAGGTATTGGTTACCCTGAAGCAGGGCAACGAGGCCCCCACGACACTCAATGCGATATACATGAGGGTGACGCCGTCAGCGCCGCCCTTGATCGTATTTACCGTGCCGAGCATTGAGGCCCTGATGGACGGGATGGAGGACACCTGGAGCTTTGATGTGGTCCATGAAGGCCAGTCGATCGCCAGTATCGAGTGGCGCGACGGGCTTAAGGCACGCGATGAACTGAAGCGGTGTTTGGCGGGGCAACCTTTTGACAATAAAAGCCATATAAGGGACTAATCATTCACGATGCTCGCCAATTTCGATCCCTGGCCGGCAGGCCACATAAAGTTTAATTAGAATGCATTGACATCTTCACCCTGACACGGCCATGGAAACCACTCTTAAACGCATCATCCTGGGCGTCACCGGCGGCGTCGCCGCCTACAAGGCGGCCGAGTTGGCGCGCCTGCTGGTCAAGCGCGGCATCGAGGTGCGGGTGGTGATGACTGCCGCCGCCGGCCATTTCGTCGGCGCGGCGACCTTCCAGGCCATCACCGGCCAGCCGGTCTATGCCGACCTTTGGGATGCCCGTGTCGCCAACGGCATGGCCCATATCGATCTATCCCGCGACGCCGACCTGATCCTGGTCGCGCCCGCCTCGGCCGATTTCCTGGCCAAGCTGGCCCACGGCCGCGCCGACGACCTGCTGTCCACCCTGTGCCTGGCGCGCGACTGCCCCCTGCTGGCCGCCCCGGCCATGAACCGGCAAATGTGGGAGAACCCGGCCACCCGGCGCAACGTCGACCTCCTCATGGACGACAACGTCGAGCTGATCGGCCCCGCCCACGGCGAGCAGGCCTGCGGCGAGACCGGCTACGGCCGCATGCTCGAACCGGAGGCCATCCTCGACGCGGTCGACGCCTATCTGCAACCCAAGACCCTGCGCGGCCTCAACGTCCTGATCACGGCCGGGCCGACCTACGAGGCCATCGACGCGGTGCGCGGCATCACCAACCGCTCCTCCGGCAAGATGGGCTATGCGGTGGCCAAGGCCGCCGCCGAGGCGGGCGCCAAGGTCACCCTGGTGACCGGCCCGACCGGCCTGGCCACGCCCGAGGTGGCCGAGACCGTGGCCGTCACCAGCGCCCAGGAGATGCTGGAGGCGGTCGAGGCGCGCATCGACGAGACCGACATCTTCATCGGCGTCGCCGCCGTGGCCGACTACTACGTCCTCAACCCGTCCGAGAACAAGATCAAGAAGGACGCCCACATCCTGACCCTGGAACTGGCGCCCAACCCGGACATCCTGGCCAACGTCAGCAGCCTGGACAAGCCGCCCTTCTGCGTCGGTTTCGCGGCCGAGAGCGAGAACCTGGAGGAGTACGCCGAGCTGAAAAGGAAGCGCAAGCACCTGCCCCTGATCGTCGCCAACGACGCGAAGAAGGCCATCGGCAGCGACGAAGTCGAACTGGTCCTGCTCGACGACGCCGGCCGCCACGTCCTGGACAAGACCGACAAGGCCACCCAGGCGCGCCGCCTGATCGACCACGTCGCCAAGCTCTACAACGCCGGCAATCCCTAGCCTCTCGGCGGGCGGCGCAGCCGCCTGAGTAACACCCTCCTGCGACTCCGTGTCGCATTTCCGACCCCAATACCCTGTCGATATCATGGTTTTGAACTATCGAGACAAAGGGGTCGCAAATGCGCAAAGAGGTCGCCGCACTGTCTTTACTGGCAACGGTACCGTTCACCGATCCCAGTCTGGCGGCTGCAACCGAACCTGTCGTCATGGAGGAAACGGTGGTCACCGCCACCCGCACCGAGCGCCCGGCCGCCGAGGTGCCGGCCAGCGTCTCGGTGATCAGCGCCGAGGACATCCGGGCCGAGCAGGCCACCAAGGTGGAGGACCTGCTGCGCAACATCGAGGGGGTCGACATCAAGGGCGAGGCCGGCGGCGGCGCCGGCATGGTCATCCTGCGCGGCGTCGGCGGCAGCTATGCCGGCGCCACCAGCCAGCTGCTGGTGGACGGCATGCCCGTGGAACCCCTGCTCATGGGCCCCAAGTACGCCGCCCTCGACTTCGTCGCCCTGAGCGAGATCGAACGCATCGAGGTGGTGCGCGGCCCCGCCTCCGCGCTCTACGGCGCCAGCGCCATGGGCGGCGTGGTCAACATCCTGACCCAACGCTGGCGCGATACGCCCGGCGTCGAGGTGGCGGCGAAGTACGGCAGCCACGACAGCCGCGAACTCGCCGTCTCCGGCGGCGGCGCCTGGGACAAGGCGGATCTATACCTGTCCGCCACGGATTTCCGCACCGACGGCTACGTCGCCCAGCCCACCCCGTATTTCTGGGGCCAGCAGGACCTGGACGGCAACGACTGGAGCGACCGCAAGCTGGCCCTGAAACTGGGCTTCTACCCGACCGAGGACCAGGACATCCAGCTCAGCCTGCGCCGCTACGAGACCGAATCCGGCTTCCTGGGTGGCCGCCCGGACTACCGCTGGGAACGCGACGGCGCCCTGCTCGACCTGGGCTGGCGCATCCGCCTGGCCGGCCCCAACGAGCTCCGCTTCAAGTACCTGAAGTCCGCCATCGAGGAAGACCTGAGTTGGGACGGCCTGCTCCTGGGTGACCCGACCGACTTCACCCGCTACATCACCGGCCGGCGCGACGCCTACGCCGACAGCTTCGAGGTCCAGGCGATCTACCAACCCAATCCCGCGCACACGGTCACCGCCGGGCTGTCGTACAACCTGGGCGAACAGACCGAGACCGAGGTCGGCGCCGTGCCGGCGGACTCACCCATGGGCTGGGACTACTACTGGCGCAGCCGGACCGCCGGCAAGACCCGGGTGGCCGGCGTCTATGCCCAGGACGAGATCGCCTTGGGCGAGCGCACCCGCCTCACCGTGGGCGGCCGCTTCGACCACTACAAGCTGTACGACAACCGCAGCACCTACTGGGACAACTACGGCAGCGACGAGGTCCGCACCGACCCCGACAGCACCGACAGCGTGGTCAACCCGCGCCTGGGCCTGAACCACAAGATGGCCGACGGCCTGGCGGTCTACGCCGCCTACGGCACCGCCTACCTGCCGGCCCTGAACGGCCTGCGCTACCGCAGCAGCGCCGCCTGCAGCAATCCCGGCCTGGAGCCCGAGCGCTCCGCCACCTGGGAGGTCGGCGCGCGTCGGGAAGGCCGCCTGGGCCAGGTCCGCGTGGCCCTGTTCCACACCAAGTACGAGGACAAGATCGAGCCGGTCCAGGAAGCCGGCTGCACCCGCTACGAGAACGTCTCGGCGGTGACCGTGAACGGCGTCGAGATCGCCCTGGAGGGCCGTTTCGGCGACGCCTGGAAGCCCTACCTGAACTACACCTTCAACGACGCCATGATCGACAGCAACCCGGCCGCGCCCGCCACCGAGGGCAGCCGGCTCAACCTGGTGGCCCGCCACAAGCTCAACCTGGGCGTGACCTGGACCCCGGACGCCGCCTGGACCCTGCGCCTGGCAGGTCGCTACGTCGGCAGCCGCTACTTCGACGCCACCATGACCAACGACCCGGACGGCAAGGCCCCCGGCTATTTCGTCGCCGACTTCAAGGTCACGCGCCGACTCGACCTGGGTTCCGCGGTGCGCGACGGCGAGGTCTGGCTGGCGGTCGACAACCTGTTCGACAAGACCTACGTGGAACAGAAATGGCTGGCCGACCTGGGCGGCGGCACCGCCGAGGCCTACCGCGCCTACGGCGACGGCCGCACCGTCTGGGTCGGCTTCAAGACCAGGTTCTAACCGTTCAGCTCGGCCACGGGCACCCCCCTAGCAAAGGAGAAAGACCATGGAAATCAAGGAAATCCTGTTCGAAACCCTGGAAGACTGTGACGAAGCCTTCGAAGCCCTCGCCGCCTGCGCCTGCTGCGGCAACCAGGGCGGCATGATGTGCCGCTGCGGCCCGCGCCGCTGATCCCACCGTTGTCTAGCCAAACCCAAGCAACCTAGCAAGACCGCCCGTGGCCGGGCCCCACCCAAGGACCACCATGCTGGAATCCAAGAACTTCCACGTCTTCGGCCGCAACGGCCGGCATTTCCTGTTCCTCACCGAGCCGGTGTCCCTGTTCGCCCTCGACGCCGAGACCCACGCCGCCCTGGCCAAGGCGGAGGCCGGACAGTCCCTGGCAGGCCCGGAGGAGGTCCGCTGGCAGGAATTCAACGCCTTCGCCGCCGACTACCTGGGCCGCGCCAAGCCGGCCAAGCCCCTGCGCGGCCCCGAGGACATCACCGACAAGGTGGTGGCGATCTACCTGTTCGTGTGCCAGGAATGCAATCTCAAGTGCGCCTACTGCTACGGCGACGAGGGCGAATACGGCCACAAGGGCCGCATGGCGCCGGAGGTGATGGAACAGTCCTTCGAGCGCTTCTTCGCCGACGGCCGCGGCCAGCACTACCTCACCTTCTTCGGCGGCGAGCCGCTGATGAACTTCCCCCTCATGGAGCGGACCGCGGCCCTGGCCGGCGCATACCGCGAACAGGGCAAGGCCGACATCCGCATGAACATCGTCACCAACGGCACCCTCTACAAGCCCAAGTACGACGCCTTCCTGCGCGAGCACATCACCGACGTCACCTTCAGCCTGGACGGCCCGTCCGAGATCAACGACCGCCAGCGCCTGGCCAAGTCGGGCGCCAGCGTGCACGAGGCGGCGAGCGAGAACATCCGCCGGTTCACCGAGGACGCCCCCTTCGGCTGGTCGTTCCGCTCCATCGTCACCCGCGACGGCTGCGACCGGGTGGAGGAGATCTACCGCCACCTGGAAACCTTCAAACCGGGCGGCATCGGCATCGTCGACGTGGACGCCCCCGAGGGCAGCCCGCTGCGCCTGGACGACGACGACCACCGTCGCTTCGTCGAGCAGATCGTCGCCGTCAACCGGCGCGGCATCCGGAGCATCCTGGAGGGCGAGGCCCCGGTGGCCTTCGAGTACCCCTTCTACATCCTCTATTACTTCGTCTCCCGCCGCCACGCCCTCTACCACTGCAACGCCGGCACCAACCTGCTGGCGGTCACCGCCGAGGGCGACATCTATCCCTGCCACCGCTTCGTCGGCCACGACGACTTCAAGATGGGCAACGTCGCCGATCCGGAGCTGACCCGGAGCGAGACCTACACCCGCCTGCGCCAGGCCTTCATCGACAACACCGTGGACAGCCGGCCGGGTTGCCGCGACTGCTGGGCGCGCTACCTGTGCGGCGGCGCCTGCGCCAAGTACGCCTGGAGCGAGACCGGTTCGCTGGCCAGCCCGGTGGCGCGCCACTGCCACTACATCAAGACCGTGGTGGAGGAACTCCTGCCCGACCTGGTGGCGATCATGGAGGACCCGGCCCAGCGCGCCAAGCTGGTGCGCCGCCTGGGCGAGGCCATCGCCGGCGGCCCGGCCAGCCATGCCGTGGAGGACGCCCATGTGGCGTGACTTCCACGTCGTCGACGGCCGCGACGGCCAGGGCATCCTGTTCTTCCCGGAAAGCGGCAAGCTCTACGGCGTCCCGGCCGCGACCGCGGCCCGGCTACGCGCCTACCGGGACGGCACCGGCAACGCCCCGCCGGAGGCGGCGGCCATCCTGGGCGCCGAGGAAGAAAAGGGCGCGGCCGCCCTGCCGGCCGAGGACGCCGACGCGGTCACCACCCTGTGCCTGTACACCGCCCACGACTGCAACCTGGCCTGCACCTACTGCTACAACCAGCGCGGCCGGGCCAGCGCCCCCGGCGCCATGATGACGCCGGAGACCGCCCGCGCCGCCATCGACCGTTTCTTCACCCATCCCGACGTCTCCTACGCCATCGCCTTCTACGGCGGCGAACCCTTCCTCAACCCCGGCACCATCAAGGCCACCGTGGAGTACGCCGGGCAGTTGCGCCAGGAGAAAGGCATCCGGATCCGTTTCAGCGCCACCACCAACGGCACGGTGATGAACCGGGACCTGCTGGACCTCCTGGCGCGCCACTTCAGCCACGTCACGGTAAGCCTGGACGGCCTCCCCGAGGTCAACGACCGCCACCGCCGGCATGCCAATTCCGAGCGCCTGAGCGTGCACGACCAGGCCGTGGCCACCGTCCGGACGCTCAAGCAGCACACCGGCCTGACGGTGAGCGTGAAAGGCACCCTGACCCGCCAGGGCCTGCCCCACTACGCCGAGTCCCTGGCCCACTTGAACGGCCTGGGCGCCGACGCCGCCGCCATCGACCCCGCCTTCGGCCCGGCCGACGCCGACTGGGCCTTGGCCGGCGAGGACTGGCGGCGCCACGTCGAGCGCCTGGCGGCGGAGGCCGCCGCCGACCTGGCCGATCCGGCGGAGACGACGCGGCCCTGGAGCGAGTACAGCTTCCAGATCCTGGCCGGCCTGCTCACCAAGCGCCGCCTGTCCCGCCACTGCAACGCCGGACGCGACCTGGCGGTGATGGCGGATGGCCGCCTGTACGCCTGCCACGGCTTGGCCGGCCTGCCGGAATTCGCCATGGGCCGGGTGGACCGGCCCGACGACACGGACTACCGGCGCGTCCACGACGAATTCGCCGAGCTGAACGTACGCACCGTCGAGGACTGCGCCGCCTGCTGGGCCCGCTACCTGTGCGGCGGCGCCTGCTACGCCAACGCCTGGCTGCGCACCGGCTCGCTCCGGCGCGCCGACCCCATGCACTGCCAGACCTTCCTGCCCATCGCCGAGGCGGTCATCGCCGCC
The DNA here is from genome assembly GCA_013335435.1 of Thiobacillus sp. GTDB lineage: Bacteria > Pseudomonadota > Gammaproteobacteria > Burkholderiales > Thiobacillaceae > Parasulfuritortus. The sequence continues at coordinate 19,300 of JAAXVP010000022.1, forward strand.
TTCGTCGAAACCGCCGCCGATCCGCAACGCGCCACCGCCCTGGCGCGCAAGGTGCGCGGCCTGATCGCCGAGGCGCCGCGCCCCCATGCTTGAGCCCATCGTCAACCTGTACCTGGTGGTCGCCCAGGAATGCAACCTGCGCTGCGGCTACTGTTATGCCGGCGGCGGCGGCTTCGGCCAGGCCACGCCGCGTATGGCCGAAGCCACCCTGGACCGGGCCCTGAATCGTCTGCTGCCCCTGGCCGGCAACCGGGTCACCGTATCCTTTTTCGGCGGCGAACCGCTGCTCGCCTTCGACCTCCTCGAAGCCGCCGTGGCCCGCGCCGGCCGCTTGGCCGCCGGACTCGGCAAGACGGTGGAATTCGCCCTCACCAGCAACGGCACCCTGATCGAGCGGGGCATGCTGCCCTTCCTCAAGGCCCACATCGACTACCTGGCCATCAGCCTGGACGGCGACGAGACAGCCAACGGCGGCCGCCGCTTCCTCGACGGCGGCCCAACCGCCGCCGCCATCCTGGAGCGCCTGGCCTGGCTGCGCGAAGCGGAGATCCCCTTCGCCCTGCGCGCCACCCTGACCCCGGCCAACGTCGACCTGGCCCTGGCGAGCGCCGACTTCCTGGCCGGCCTGGGCGCCGCCTCGGTGCGCATGCTGCCCGCCCACGGCATGGCCTGGCCGGCGGCGGCGCG
>JAAXVP010000282.1 GCA_013335435.1 Thiobacillus sp.
CCCCTCGAGGGGGAGGGGATGGGTGAGAGGGGGCCGAGGTGCGATTATCGCCGCATCCGGAATCAAAAAAACCCGCCGACCTTGCGGTGGGCGGGCTACGCTCAGCGGCAGCCGGTCAGGAGCGCTCGTCCAGCCACTTGCCGATCGCCGGCGGCACGGTCTTCTGGGCCTTGCCGCTGACGTAGATGCCGATGTGGCCGCCAGGGAAGGACAGTTCGGTGTAGTCCTTGGTACCCAGCTTGCCGCGCATGGCGCGGGAGGCGTCGGGCGGCACCAGGTGGTCCTGCTCGGCGTAGATGTTGAGCACCGGCATGGTGATGTCCTTCAGGCTCACCTCCGTGTCGCCGATCTCCAGGCCGCCCTTGAGCAGCTTGTTCTGCTGGTAGAAATCCTTGATGAACTGGCGGAAGGCCTCGCCGGCCTGGTCGGGGCTGTCGAAGATCCACTTTTCCATGCGCAGGAAGTTCTTCAGGGCATCCGGGTCGTCCAGGGTGTCGAGCAGGCCCAGGTACTTCTGGCCCATGAGCTGGTAGGGCTTCAGGTTCAGGAAGGTCCAGTTCAGCATCTCGCCCGGAACGTTGCCCAGAGTGTCCACGGTGAGGTCGATGTCGACCTGCTGGACCCAGTGCGACAGCATGTTGTCCGGGGTCTGGAAGTCGACCGGGGTAACCATGGTGACCAGGTTTTTGACCTTGTCCGGATGCATGGCCGAGTAGCACATGGAGAAGGTGCCGCCCTGGCAGATGCCCAGGATGTTGATCTTGTCGATGCGGTGGCGCTCGCGGATGAAGTCGACGCAGCGGTCGAGATAGCCGTTGATGTAGTCGTCCAGGGTGAGGAAGCGGTCGGCCCGGTCGGGGTAGCCCCAGTCGATCAGGTAGACGTCCTGGCCGGCGTCCATGAGCGCCTTCACGGTGGAGCGGTTTTCCTGGATGTCGGTCATGTAGGGCCGGTTGACCAGGGCGTAGACGATCAGCAGCGGGGTGCGGCTGGGGATCTTGTCCTTGGCCGGATCGAAGCGGAACAGGGTCAGCTTGTCCTCCTGGTAGACCGCCGTCTTGGGGGTCACGCCGGTGGAGATCTCACCGACTTCCATCAAGTTCTTCAGGCCGTGGGACAGCTTCTGGCCGTAGCCCATGACTTCCTGCATGACGGCGTCGGGACGAATGTCGAAAGGCTTCATTTGGCGTCTCCTCGGGGATTACTTGGTTTTCTTGACGGCAGGCTTGGCAGTCGCCGGCTTGGCCGCGGTCTTGGGCGCCGCCGGCTTGGCGGCGGGTTTCGCGGCAGCCGGTTTCGCGGCGGCGGGTTTCGCGGCGGGACGCGGGGCCGGTTTCGGCGCAGCTTCGGCGGCGGCCGGCGCGGGCGTGCTTGCCGGTTGCGCGGCGGCCTGGCTGACCTGCTGGCGCAAGGCCTCGAATTCCTGCCGGATATCCTTCACATCCTTGCGCAGTTTCAGGTTCTCGCGCCGCAGTTCCTGCTGGCGCCGCTGCAGGGTGACGATCTCGGCGTGGGTCGGCATGTGCATGGCTTCCAGGTTCTGGTCGACCATGCGGCCCATCTGCTGCTTGACCGCCAGCAGGTTGTTCACCAGGCGGCCGTACAGGGTCTGGTATTCCTCGGTCATGACGAAGCGGGCATAGGCCGCCTCGCTCATCTCGACCCACTTGTCATAGATCGCCCGCAGGGAATCCATGCCCTGGCCGTCCTTGGCCATTTCCTGGGCGGTCTGCTGGAACTCCTGGGTGGTTTCCATGGCCAGCTTGCCGAAGCCCATCTGGTAGGCGTTCACCGCGGCGGCGTAGTCCACCATGCGTTGGCCGAGGATCTGGTATTGCTCCTGGGATTCGCGGGCATAACCGACGGCGGGAATGGACAGGAAGCGGTTGACCTCGCCGCGCACCTTCTCGGAGGCGCCCTCGGGGTGGAAGGCCTGGGTGAAGTCGCCCGGCATCGGCACGATGTTGGCGGCGAGACGCTGCCAGGTATCCATGGGCAGGTCCCAGAAGGCCATCATGTTCTTGTTCTGGCCGCCCAGGTTCGGCATGCCGCCGTTCATCCAGTCGCCCCAGGCCTTCTGCATGCTTTCCAGCCAGCCGTTCAGGGCCTGCATGCCGGCGTCCTTGCCGGCGGCGCCGGTGCTGCCGGCAAACTTCTCGGCCATGCTGAAATAACCGCGGCTGACATCCATCAGCTTGTCGAACACCTCGCGCCCGGAAACCGGCGCCAGGCGCGACACGTTCTGCCACCACTGGTCCAGGCCTGCCGCCCAGGGCATCTTGGCGGGCTCGGGTGCCTTCATTCCGCCCATCGCCATTTCTGACCAGGCCTTCCAGTAATTATTCTGGCCCTTGAGCCAGTCATCCATCCAAGCGAAATTCGGGTCGGCCACGATCAGTCTCCTGTGGTTAGTGTGGACGGGGAAATTTTGTGCGGTGCAGCATAAGGTTGTCAAGCGTCCTTTTCGTCAGGATAAATTCAGCCTGGGTGAGTAGAATAGTCGGCGAGGGGGAAGTACCGGGATGCCCGGCATCGGCCAGGCATGCCAAATCGAGGAGAATCATCCATGGAAGAGGTAGTCATCGTCGCCGCGGGACGTACCGCGGTCGGTGCGTTCAACGGCACCCTGGCCGGTATTCCGGCCGCCGATCTGGGTGCCCACGTCATCAAGGGCCTGCTGGCCCGTGCCGGCCTCCAGCCGGATCAGATCGACGAGGTCATCATGGGCCAGGTGCTGCAAGCCGGCGTCGGCCAGAACCCGGCCCGCCAGGCTACCCTGCGCGCGGGCCTGCCCGACACCGTGTCGGCGCTCACCATCAACAAGGTCTGCGGCAGCGGCCTGAAGGCCGTGCACCTGGCCATGCAGGCCATCCAGTGCGGCGATTCCGACATCGTCATCGCCGGCGGCCAGGAGAACATGAGCCTGTCGCCCCACGTCCTGCCCAAGTCGCGCGACGGCAAGCGCATGGGCAACTGGGAACTGGTCGACACCATGATCCAGGACGGCCTGTGGTGCTCGTTCAACGACTGCCACATGGGCATCACGGCCGAGAACATCGCCGAGAAGTTCAACTTCAGCCGTGCCGAGCAGGACCTGTTCGCCGCCACCTCGCAGCAGAAGGTGGAGGCCGCCCAGCAGAACGGCCACTTCGACAACGAGATCATGCCGGTCGAGATCCCGCAGAGGAAGGGCGACCCGCTGGTGTTCGCCAAGGATGAGTTCCCGCGCGCCGGCGTCACCGCCGAGGGGCTCGGCAAACTGCGTCCCGCCTTCAAGAAGGATGGCACCGTCACGGCCGGCAACGCCTCCGGCATCAACGACGGCGCCGCCGGCGTGGTCGTCATGAGCGCCGCCAAGGCCAAGGAACTGGGCCTCAAGCCCATCGCCCGGATCGTCAGCTTCGCCAGCGCCGGCGTCGACCCGGCCATCATGGGCACCGGCCCCATCCCGGCCGTGAAGAAGTGCCTGGAGCGGGCCGGCTGGACGGTCGCCGACCTGGACATGATCGAGGCCAACGAGGCCTTCGCGGCCCAGGCCATGTCGGTCAACCAGGAACTCGGCTTCGACCCGGTCAAGGTCAACGTCAGCGGCGGCGCCATCTCCATCGGCCACCCCATCGGGGCCTCGGGCGCGCGCATCCTGGTCACCCTGATCCACGGGCTGCAACGCACCGGTTTGAACAAAGGCCTGGCCACGCTGTGCATCGGCGGCGGTCAAGGCGTCGCAATGGCTATCGAAAGGATTTGAACATGAGCATGCAAGGCAAAGTGGCACTGGTAACGGGCGGCACCGGCGGCATCGGCACCGCGATCTGCAAGAAGCTGGCCGCGGCCGGCGCCAAGGTGGTCGCCACCTACATCGGCGACGAAGGCCAGGCCAAGGACTGGCAGGCCAAGATGGCCGCCGACGGCGTCGACGCCATGATCGTCGCCTGCGACGTGTCCAGCTTCGACGACTGCAAGGCGATGGGCGACACGCTCAATGCCGAGATGGGCGGCGTCGACATCCTGGTCAACAACGCCGGCATCACCAAGGACGGCACCTTCCGCAAGATGTCCGCCGACCAGTGGAACGCGGTCCTGACCGTCAACCTGGACTCGGTCTTCAACGTCACCAAGCAGTTCGTCGACGGCATGATGACCAAGGGCTGGGGCCGGGTGATCAACATCTCCTCGATCAATGGCCAGAAAGGCCAGTTCGGCCAGACCAACTACTCCGCCGCCAAGGCCGGCATGCACGGCTTCAGCATGGCCCTGGCCCAGGAGACCGCCAAGAAGGGCGTCACCGTGAACTCCGTGTCGCCCGGCTACATCGGCACCGAGATGGTCATGGCCGTGCCCGAGGAAGTGCGCAACCAGATCGTCGCCCAGATCCCGGTCGGCCGCCTCGGCAAGCCGGACGAGATCGCCGCCCTGGTGACCTTCCTGGCCTCCGACGACGCCGCCTTCATCACCGGCGCCAACATCGCCGCCAACGGCGGCCAGCACATGTGCTGACGGCACGGCCGG
>JAAXVP010000023.1 GCA_013335435.1 Thiobacillus sp.
TGTGCTCTTCCGATCTGCCGACCGAGATGTTGATGTCGACGTTGCTGGAGCCGTCGAGGGGGTCGAATACCAGCAGGTACTTGCCGAGCGGGTAGCGGTGCGGGATCGGGTAGACCTCGTCCATTTCCTCGGACGCCATGCCGGCCAGGTGACCGGCCCACTCGTTGGTGCGGATCATGATCTCGTTGGTGATCACGTCCAGCTTCTTCTGGGTCTCGCCCTGCACGTTCTGGCTGTCCAGCGCGCCCATGGTGCCGACCAGGGCGCCCTTGTTGACCGCGTTGGAGATGACCTTGATGGCGGTGACCAGGTCGTTCAGCAGGGCAGTGAAATCGCCGGTGGCACCGGCGATGTGGCGTTGTTCCTCGATGATGAACTGGGTGAGCGTGGTGCCGGTGTGCATGATGGCCCTTCGAGTCGAATATTAGAAAACGCTAATTTTAAGTGACAACGTGTCAATGTGCCGAGTAACAAGCGCTCCTTGTCGCTCTGCACCTGTCACTTTGTCACCGCCTTGCTACTCGCCCTGGAGGCGATCGCTGGTTGTGAACTGCCAGGTACGGGTAATCTCGTAGATATCGATCTTCTTGCGCATTTCCTCAGAAAACGGCGGGAAGGGCGCCGACATCTGGACGATCTTGATCGCGGCGGCGTCGAGGATGCGGGAACCGGACGAGCGCTCGATCACCACGTCCTCCAGTTCCCCGGTCGACTTGATGCTGGCGGTCAGGATCAGCTTGCCGTGGATGCCGTCGCGCTTGGCCGCTTCCGGGTAGTTCAGGTTGCCGACCCGCTCGACCTTGATGCGCCAGTCCTCGGCATAGCGGGCGAACGGGTATTCCTGGGCGCGGGCATGGGCATTGTCGCGCCGCGGCCGCTTCTGGTAGGCCTCCACCTCGGTGCTGATGCGGGCCTGCAGGCGCGCCATCTCGATGCTGGCCTCGGCCAGGGAATAGGGTGCCGGAGCGGTTGGCCGCGGCGGCGCGGGGGCGTCGGAACGCTCCTGGTTGATGCCATAGTTCGACTTGGCCTGGGTCATCAACTGCTTGGTCTGCTCCTCCAGGGTCTTGATCCGGCTGTCCAGGGTATCGGTCGCCGCCTGGGCGTTGCGCTCGCTGGCCAGGAGCGGGCTCTTGACCTGGCGATCCTCGTCGACGTCGCCGCCACCGTCCAGATTGGCCTGGGCGAGCACGTCGGCATCAAGCGGCCGGGTCTTGCTGCGCGCGTTGACCAGCACCACCTCGAGCGGCTGGGCGCTCTGGAACAACTCCGGATTGGCGGCCCGGATGCCGACCCCGAAGATGATCGCGGTATGCACGATCGCCGACATGACGATGGCGCTGCTCAGGGTGGCGAAGGCCCCGGCGAGGAAATTCTCGACCGACCAGTTCACCCATTCGACTGGCCTGGCGATGAAGGCGGGCAAGGCGAAGCGGGCCATGGCCTCAGTCCGGAACCACCGTGGCCAGGTAGCGGCAGGCGAGTTCGTTGTCGAGCAGGTCGAAGTCGGCCAGGGCGACCCGGACGATATCGCCGGCGTTGAGCGCCGGGGCGCCGACCACGCGGGTGACCATGGGCAGTCCGGCCAGGCGGACCAGGTTTTCCTTCAAGACGGTTGCCTCCATTTCCGCGATGCCTTCCTGGATCATCCAGCGCAGGCACCAGTAACGTTCCATTTTGCGCTGAAAATCGTTGTAGGCATCATAGGCCAGCTCGAAATCGCGCATCGCCGCGAACAGCATGGGGTCGTTGCCGGCGTACACCGCCTTGTCGCCACGCGCCGCCGCCAATATCTGGCGCTGGTTGATCAGGTCGACGTAGCGGCGCAGCGGCGAGGTGCTCCAGGCATAGCATTCCAGGCCCAGGCCCTCGTGCGGAGCCGGCTTCAGGGTCATGCGCACCTTGCCCTGCGACTGCGCGCGGTACATGCCGGCGTAGTCGTGGTCGGCCAGGAGCTTGCCCCAGCGGCTGTTGGCCAGGATCATCAGCTCGGAGACCAGCTTGTCGATCGGGTTGCCGCGCACGCGCGGGATGATGCTGACCCGGTCGTCGACCACCTTGAAGTTGTAGTCCAGGCGCTGCACCTGGTCGGCCTTGCCGCGCGCCGCCTCGAGATGGCAGGCGAAGCCCCAGAGCCATTCCAGTTCCTGGCGGAACGGGTAGTCGGCCGCCTCGGGGTTCTTGATGGTGTCCTCGTTGAACAAGGGCTCCAGGGTCTCGTGGCGCAGGTTGGCGGCGATCCGGATGACGTCGGCCTGGGTAGTCAGGCCGGTGATGGCGCCGTCGGCCGCCACCTCGACGTACAGGGACAGCGCCGGGCAGTCGCGGTTCTCGGCCAGGGTGTAGCGGTCGACCAGGCCCTCGGGCAGCATGGTGATCTTGCCGCCCGGCATGTACACGGTGGAGAGCCGGTTCGCCGCCAAGCGGTCGAGCTCGGAGCCGGGCGCGATGCCCAGGGCCGGGGCGGCGATGTGGATACCGACGCGGGCGCCGCCGTCGGGCCGGAAGATGACCGAGAAGGCGTCATCGATCTCGGTGGTGGCGGCGTCGTCGATGCTGAACGCCGGGGCGTCGCCGGCCGGCAACTCAGGCGGCTCCGCGGGCGGCGCCAGGTCCGGGAAGCCGGCACCCTTGGGGAAGTGCTCGAGCAGGAAGGCCTGGAGATGGAACTCCTGGCTGGACGGGATGGCGCCGCACTTGTCGAGCAGGCGCACCGGAGAAAGGCCGGTCTCGCCGCAGGCATCCATGAGCGCCTTGTACTCCAGGCTGTTCTTGTCCGGCTTGTGGGCCAGTTCGAAGACCTTGGCCCGGAACGGCTCGGGCAGGCCGCCGGATTTGAGCTGGTCGGTCCACTCGGCGCGCAGTTCGGCCTCGCGGGCCTTGCGTTCCAGCCCCGCCTTGGCGGCGGCCAGGGCCTCGGCCGGGGCAGCCTTGTAGCGGCCCTTGCCCTTCTTGTAGAAGTAGATCGGCGCCCCGTGCAAGGTCAGCAGCACCGCCCCGGCCTCGGGCCCGGTGGGGGTCTTGCCGTGGTATTCGGCGGCCAGGTCGGCGAAGCCGAACTCCTCGGCGCCGGCCACTTCCCAGAGGAAATCGGCATCGATCTCGGCGGCCAGCCGCTTCGCCGCCTCCATCGCCTCGGCCGCGCCCGGCGTGGCGTAGCGCAGCAGGACATGGGCCGCCTTCACCTTGGTGCGCTTGCCGTGCTGGGACTCGATCTGCAAGGACGAATCGTTGTCGGCCAGGATGGTACCGGCCTTGATGTCGCCATCCTCTTCATAAAAAACGTGCATCAAAACTCCAGGATGGTCGGTATGTATTCGGTGAAGCGTGTGAAGCCGTGGTCGCCACCCTCGAGGACGATCTGGCGGGCGCCGGCAAAATAATCGACCGCCTCGCGGTAGTCGAGCACCGCGTCGCCGGTCTCGACCAGCAGGAGGTGGTTTTCCGGATGCGCCGGGCGTTCCACCCGCAGGGCCGCCAGTTCTTCGGCATGGGAGCTGCCGAAGGTGTACTCGGCGCCGGTGTGCCAGTTCTTCTGCACCTGGCCGACCTTGTCGGCGAGCTTGCCGTGGCAGGCCACGCAGGGGTTGATGTGGACCGCCCGGAGACCATGCTTCTCGGCCAAGTAGGTCGCGTAGAAGCCGCCCAGAGAGCTGCCGATCAGCTTGGCCTGGCCCCGGCTGGCGGCGATCAGGCCTTCCAGCAGGCGAATCGCCTCGGCCGGCCGGTCCGGCAGGTCGGGACAGGCCCAGGCCTCGGCAAGGCCGCGCGCCGCCAGCCAGGCGCCAAGCTCGCGCGCCTTGCCGGACTGGCCGGAACTGTTGAAACCGTGGATGTAGATCAGCATGCGCGGGGAAATGCGGGGCAAAAGATTATTTTACCCTTTCACTTCCCCCAGCCAGGCGACGATTTCGTCGAGCACCTGGTTGGCCGCGCGGTTCATCGCCTCGGCCGCACCCTCGGCGTTGTAGCTGGCGACCGGGTGTTGCGCCACGAAGACGCGCCGGGCCAGCAGGATGCCGCGGTCGCGCCGCACCAGTTCCGCCTCGACCAGGAGGAGGACGTTGCCGGGTTCGGTCGCGGCATCGTGGTAGAAGTCGATCAACCGGGTATTGAGCTGATAGTCGCCGATGATGCCGCCCGACATCGGCGCCACCGACTCGAACACCCGCGCCGACTCGATGCGCTGGCGCAACAGCCAGGTCAGGCGCTTGGCCGGCAATTCCGCCCAGTTGGCGAACTCGTAGTTGGCCCGGGTGCCCGGCTGCTTGCTGTAGGCCATGCGCGGATCCTGGTAGAAGGCCGGGGCATCCATCTCGCGCAGCAGCAACATGCCGGGCAGGGTGTGCGGCGATTGCGCCACCGGGCCGGGATCGGTCAGCACGTAATGGACGACCGGCTGGGACGGCCCCGGCAATGCGGAGCAGCCGGCCAGCCAGAACAGGGGCAGGAGCCAGAACAGTTTGGTCATCGCAATTCCTCTCCCGGACCCAGGCTTTCCCGGCTGGGCCCATATAGCACGCGGGCCGGGTTGGACAGGGCCCGACCGGTATCCTGCAGGGCGTCGCCGGCCTGACGCAAGGACTGGGCGGTGGTCTGGATCTCCTGGCTGGCCAGGTCGGCGGTCAGCTTGACCTGGCCGGTCAGGCCGGTCACCTCGCTGTCCACCTTGACCAGGGTGGCGCGCGCCGAGGCCAGGGTGGCGGCGGTATCCTGGGCAACCTTGCCGAGATGATCGTTGGCCGACTTCAGCACGTCGCGCGCCTCGCCGCCCACGCTGTCGATCCGGTCCGCGGCGCGGCGGGCGCTCACCATCGCCTCGCGCAGTTCCGGCACGGCCTGCTTCAGTTCGCCGGTGATGGCGTTGAGGTTGGCCAGGGTGCCATCCAGGGCGCGCTGGTTGCGGTCGGACAAGAGGTTGTTGAAACGGCCCAGGGCCTCCTGGCCGGAAGCGCCCAGGCCCTCCAGGGTGTTGGCCACCTGGGTGAGCTTGGGCACGCCTTCCGGAATCACCGGATAGCGCTCGCCCTCGGGGATGCGCATGAGCGGCACGCCGCCGTTGGCCGGGTTTTCCAGGTCGACATTGGCCAGGCCGGTGACCATGTGGCGCGCCACCACGGCCTTGACACCCTCCAGCACCGGCGTGCGGTCGTCGACCTGGAGCAGGACCTTCACCCGATGCGCCTCGCCCGGCATGATCGAGTAGTCCACCACCTTGCCGACCTTGATGCCCTGCATGCGCACGTCGCTGTTGATCTGCAAGCCTTCCAGGGACTGGTTCTGGAAGTAGACCAGGTAGCGCTGGCCGTTCTGCTCGTTGCTGCTGCGGCCGAGCCAGGTCAGGCCGGCCACCAGCAGGGCGATCAGCGCCAGTGTGGCCAGGCCGATACGGACATATCTAGCCTCGGATTCCATTACCGTCCTCCCTCTCTGACATGGGCGGAAAAATAGGACCGTATCCAGTCGTGCTCGACCCGCGCGACCTCGGCCACCGGACCATCGGCGATCACCTTGCCGCCGTGCAGCACCACCACGCGGTCCACCATGCCCCACAGGGTATCGAGATCGTGCGTGGTCAGCAACGCGGTCAGGCCCAGGCTGTCGCACAGGGTGCGCAGCAGGTTGTCGAAGGCGCGCGCGCTGATCGGGTCGAGCCCGGAGGTGGGTTCGTCGAGGAACAGCATCTCCGGCTCCAGGGCCAGGGCACGCGCCAGGGCGGCGCGCTTCTTCATGCCGCCGGACAGTTCGGCCGGGCGCTTGCCGGCCGCCTCGGGCGGCAGCCCGGCGAGGCGTATCTTGAGGTCGATCACCTCGTCGCGCAGGGGCTTGGCCAGCTTGGTGTGCTCGCGCAGGGGCGCCTCGACGTTCTCGGCCACGGTCAGCGAGGAGAACAGCGCGCCCTCCTGGAACAGCACGCCGAAGCGCTGCCGGAGCGCGTCCAGCCCGGCCGGCGGCAGGCTCCAGATGTCCTTGTCGAGCAGGCGGATGTGGCCCGACTCGGGGCGCAGCAGGCCGATGCACTCGCGCAGCAGGACGGTCTTGCCGGTGCCGGAGCCGCCGATCAGGGCGACGATCTCGCCCTTGCCGACCTTGAAACCGACGCCGTCGTGCAGGCGCTGGCCGGCCAGGACGGTACGGATGGAGTCGACTTCGAGTACGGTGCTCATAGGACCGGATTCAGGATCGCGTACAGGGCATTGATCAGGATCACCGCCATCAGGCTGGCCACCACGGTGGCGGTGGTGCGCTCGCCGACGCTGCGGGCGTCGCGGCTGACCGCGAAGCCGTTGCGGCAGGCGATGAAGGCGATGGCGGCGGCGAAGGCCGGCGTCTTGGAGAGGCCGTAGGTCACGGTATCGAGCGGCAGGACGTCGCGCATGCGGGTGAAGAAGGTATGGTAGGTGATGTCGAGCTGGGTCGCCGCCACCGTGGCCGAGCCGAGCACGCCCATGAGATCGCCGAAGAAGGCCAGGAGCGGCATCGCCACCAGGATGGCGAACAGGCGCGGCAACACCAGCACCTTGACCGGCGACAGGCCCAGGGTGGCGATGGCGTCGATCTCCTCGGTCACCTTCATGGCGCCGATCTGGGCTGTGAAGGCGGCGCCCGAGCGGCCGGCCACCAGGATGGCCACCAGCATGGGCGACAGCTCGCGCGCCATGGCCAGGGAGACGCCGTCGACGATGAAGATGTTGGCGCCGTACTTCTCGATCTGGATGCCCAGCAGGTAGGCGAACACCACGCCGACCAGGAAGGTCATCATGGCCACGATGGGCAGGGCGCCCAGGCCGACCGCCTGCAACTGGACGAAAAACTCGCGCATCCGGAAACCCGTGGGCCGGCGCACCAGGCCGACCAACCCCTCGCTGATCTGGCCGAGCAAGGTCAGCAGACCGGGGATTTCGCCTGCGTACAGACTGATGGCGTGGCCCAACCTGGACAGGAAGCCGCGCTTCGACTCGACCGCCGGCGCTTCGGTAGCCAGCCGGCCGGTCACCAGGCGGATCAATTCCAGGCGGCCGGGCTCGAAACCGGTCAGTTCGATCGCCGACCAGGCGATGCCGACGGCCTTCAGGCGGTTGTGGATGAGCATCAGGCCGGCGCTGTCGAGGCCGCTCAGGGCGCTGCCGTCGAGGGTGAGGCCGCCATCCTCCGGCCAGGCATGACCGGCCAGGGCGCGGTCGAGCGCCGGCAGGTGGGCCAGGCGCCAATCGCCGAGCAGGCGCAACAGCCAGCCCGTCGCCGTTCTTTCCAGGACGAACGGGCCGTTGTGGGTCATGGCCGGGCCAGCCTTTCCAGCAGCTTGGCGTGGATGCCGCCGAAGCCGCCGTTGCTCATCACCAGGACCTGGTCGCCCGTGCGCGCTTCCCGGGCCACGGCCTCGACCAGGGCGCCCAGATCGTCGTGGCTGGTCGCCAGATCGCCCAGCGGCGCCAGGGCGGCGGCGGCATCCCAGCCGAGATCCTTGGCATAGCAGAATACCCGCTCGGCATCCTGCAGGCTGCCGGCCAGCTGGTCCTTCAGGGTACCCAGCTTCATGGTGTTCGAGCGCGGCTCCAGGACGGCCAGGATGCGCGCGCCGCCGACCCGCGAGCGCAGGCCGGCCAGGGTGGTCGCGATGGCGGTCGGGTGATGGGCGAAGTCGTCGTAGACGGTGATGCCGCCGGCCGTGCCGCGCACCTCCAGCCGGCGCTTGACGTTCAGGAACCGGGACAGGCCCTCGATGGCCACCTGGGGCGACACCCCGACATGGCGGGCGGCGGCGATCGCGGCCAGGGCGTTGTGGCGGTTGTGCTCGCCGACCAGTTCCCAGGCCACCCGGCCGACCGGATGGCCGTCCAGGCTGACGTCGAAGGAGGTGGCGTCGACCGGCACGGCCGACCACCCCCCACCCCAACCCTCCCCCGCTCGCGGGGGAGGGAGCGGAGCCGGAAACCCTCCTCCGCTTGCGGGGGAGGGCGGGGTGGGGGGAACAACGCCAAAATACTCCACCCCGCTCCAGCAGCCCCGCTCCAGCACGCACAGGACATTCGCGTCACCGCCGTTGGCGACGATCAGCCCCTGGCCCGGCACCGTGCGTACCAGATGGTGGAACTGGGTCTCGATGGCGGCCAGGTCCGGGAAGATGTCGGCGTGGTCGTATTCCAGGTTGTTCAGGATCGCCGTGCGTGGCCGGTAGTGGACGAACTTGGAACGCTTGTCGAAGAAGGCGGTGTCGTACTCGTCCGCCTCGATGACGAAGAAGGGCGACTCGGTCAGGCGCGCCGAGACGCCGAAGTTCATCGGCACCCCGCCCACCAGGTAGCCCGGATTCAGCTTGGCGTCCTCCAATATCCAGGCCAGCATGGCCGAGGTGGTGGTCTTGCCGTGGGTGCCCGCCACCGCCAGGACCCATTTGTCCTTCAAGACATGTTCGTACAACCACTGGGGCCCCGATATATAAGGCAGGCCGTGGTTGAGTATCTCCTCCATGAGGGGCTGCTTGCCCCGGCTCACCACGTTGCCGATCACGAACACGTCGGCGCCGATGTCGGCCTGGTCGGCGCCGAAGCCCTCGATCAGCTCGATGCCCTGTTCGCGCAGCTGCGTGCTCATGGGCGGATAGACCTGGGCGTCGCAGCCGGTCACCTTGTGGCCGGCCTGCTTGGCGATCACCGCGATGCCGCCCATGAAGGTGCCGCAGATGCCGAGGATGTGGATGTGCATGGATATAAGTGTTGGGTAAACCGGTGCAATTATAGGGGCGTACCCCCGCCTCCTTGTACGTATCGAATCGGTTACCCGTCCGCGATCGCCGCCAATAGCACTCTGGCGGTTTCCGTCGGGTGGACGCCACCACCGTCATGTCGGCCCGAAGACACATACGCAAGTCCGGCACTAATGAAATTTACCGCGACCGGGTCACCGTCCGCGATCCGGGGCTTTTCATCGGCCCGGCAAAATTTTTCCAGTTCGCCCAAGTCGCAGAGCTGCAGGCGCTCGACCGCATGGTAAACCCTCTGCAGCTGGCTGCCCGATATCCGTCCCGCCGCATACAGTTTCAGGGCCTTGGCGATCAGCTCGGGTTTCCTTTCGTCATCCAGCCGGGACAGTAGGTCCAACAGACGCTCCCCGGCATAGTGGCCGAATGCCTCGTCCCGGTCGAGACGCACCACCAAGTCGCGCCGCTCCTCCGCCGTCAACTCCGAAAAGGACTTGAGGAAAGCCAGCAGTCTCTTGGCAAAGAAATAGTCGCGCACGCCAGCCCATGTCTTGCCCAAGGCCAGGACCGATTGCAACACCGGGATTTCCTTCAAGACCCCCTCGGTAAACAGGGTGTCCATACCGATCTCGCCGAGATCCAGGATAGCGCCCGCCAAATCCGACTTGACCAGCGTTTCCTTCAGCGTATTTCCTGGCTCGTTTTCCATGGCCTCCCCGACATCTCCCGCGGCGACGTTGCAGTGCGGCCGCGGGTTTCGTTCATTCCAGCCAGTTTTCCAGAACCAGCCCCGCCACCCGGGCGAACTCCGCAACGTTGTCGGTGACCAGGACCGCCCCCAGCGCCTGGGCGTGGGCGGCGATCATCAGATCATAGGGACCGATCAACCGGCCTTCTCGTTCGAGTTGCGCCCGGATCGGGCCGTAGGCGCGGGCGGCGGTTTCATCGAACGGGACGACCGGAAAGCCGCCGAGCAGGCAGTCGAACACACGCCGGTTGTGCTCCGCGCGTGCGCTCTTTGCGATGCCATACTCGATTTCGGCCACCACCACGGACGACAACAGAACCGTGTTGGCCGGATGGCGCGCCAGCCGTTCGGCCAGACCGGGCCGTTCCTTGCTCATGGCGATCAGGATGTTCGTATCCAGCAGGTAAGGCATGGTCAATCGAGGTCGACGCCGTCCAGGGGCAGTTCGGCCGGTGCTCCGATATCGAGCCCGCCGAGACGCCAGGCGTCACGGAATACCTCCGCCGCGCTCCGGTTGTGCCTGGGTTCCGGGATCAGACGCGCGACCGGCTTGCCGCGCCGGGCAATGACGATTTCCTCACCCGCTTCGACGCGCTCGACCAAGGCGGAAAGGTGCGCCTTGGCCTCGGCGATCTGTACTTGTTGCATGACGGCCTCCTGACTTGACCAAGTTGGTCAAGTCATTCTATGAAGCCGGCGAGTTCGGGGCAATAGCTATTTGATGTCCGCCGCCTGCCGGTCGGCGTGATAACTCGACCGCACCAGCGGCGCGCAGGCGGCGTTCTTGAAACCCATCGCCAGCGCCTCGCGCTCGAATACGCCGAACTGTTCCGGCGTGACGAAGCGTTCCACGGCCAGGTGATGGCCGGACGGTTGCAGGTATTGCCCCACGGTCAGCATCTCGACCCCATGCGCGAG
The DNA here is from genome assembly GCA_013335435.1 of Thiobacillus sp. Lineage (GTDB taxonomy): Bacteria > Pseudomonadota > Gammaproteobacteria > Burkholderiales > Thiobacillaceae > Parasulfuritortus. Next base: position 10,368 of record JAAXVP010000023.1, read on the forward strand.
CAGGTCGCGCATGACTTCGAGCACCTCGGCGTCGGTCTCGCCCAGGCCGAGCATGATGCCGGACTTGGTCGGCACCCCCGGCACCCGCCCCTTGAAGCGCGCCAGCAAATCCAGCGAATTCCGGTAGTCGGCCCCCGGCCGCACCGCCTTATATATACGCGGCACCGTCTCCAGGTTGTGGTTCATCACGTCGGGCGGCTCGGCGGCCAGGATGTCCAGGGCGATGTCGAGACGGCCGCGGAAGTCCGGGGTAAGGATTTCGATCCGGGTGCCGGGCGACTTTTCCCGCACGGCGCGGATGCTGGCGGCGAAATGCTCGGCCCCGCCGTCGCGCAGGTCGTCGCGGTCGACCGAGGTGATGACCACATACTTGAGTTGCATGGCCGCCACCGTCTCGGCCAGGCGGGCCGGTTCCTCCGGGTCGGGCGGCAGCGGCTTGCCGTGGCCGACGTCGCAGAACGGGCAGCGGCGGGTGCACAGGTCGCCCAGGATCATGAATGTGGCGGTACCGTGGTGGAAGCATTCGCCCAGGTTGGGGCAGGCCGCCTCCTCGCACACGGTGTGCAGCTTGTGCTCGCGCAGGATGGCCTTGATCCCGGCCACCTCGGGCGAGGCGTGGGCGCGCGCCTTGATCCAGGCCGGCAGCTTCAGGCGCGGCTTGGCCTCGACCTTGATCGGGATGCGGGCGGTCTTGGCGGCGCCCCGGTGCAACGTGTTATCGGCCATTTAAATACAGTGACAGGGTGACAAAGTGACGAGTGACATTAGAGAGCGGTTTTGTCACTCTGTCACCTTGTCACTCTGTCACCGCCTTTAATGATTCCAGTCACCCTCCTCACCGGCTTTTTGGGCAGCGGCAAGACCACCGTCCTCAACCACCTGCTCAAGGAACTGCCGCTCACCGCCGTGGTGATGAACGAGTTCGGCGAGGTCGGCCTCGACCACCAGTTGCTGGAGGTGACGCGCGGTCCCCTCGCCCTGCTCTCGGGCGGCTGTGTCTGCTGCCAGATCCAGGGCGCCCTGGCACCGACCCTGAAGAACCTCTGGATGGCACGCGACAAGGGCGACCTGCCGCCCTACGAGCGGCTGATCATCGAGACCACCGGCATCGCCGATCCCGCCCCCATCCTGGCCACCCTGACCGGCGACCGCTGGCTGGCGGCCCGGCACACGCTGGACGGCATCGTCACCACGGTCGACGCCATGTTCGGCCCGGGCCAACTGGACGAACACCCGGAGGCCCGGCGCCAGGTCGCCGTGGCCGACCGCCTGCTCCTGACCAAGACCGACCTGGCGACGCCGGAGGCGGTCGCCCTGGCCAACCGGCGCCTGGCCGAACTGAACCCGGCCGCCCCGGTCCTGACCGTGCTCCAGGGCGAGGTGGCGCCGGACGATATCCTGGGGGCCGCGGCGGCGGCCCAGGCCAGCCCGCGCCGCTGGCTGGCGGCGAACCGCTACCGGCCGGCCCGGTTGCTCGGCAATGCGCCGGTCCCCGACCACGCCGACGGCATCCGCGCCTTCTCGCTCAGCTTCGACGAACCGCTCGACTGGCAGGGCGTGGCCGCCGCCCTGGAGATGCTGGTCGCCTTCCGGGCCCGGCACCTGCTGCGCATGAAGGCGATCCTCAACCTGGCCGGCGAGGACCGGCCCACCGTGCTGCACGGCGTCCAGCACGTCATGTATCCGCCTACGCAACTGCCGGCCTGGCCGGACGCCGACCGGAGCAGCCGCTTCGTGTTCATCGTCAGCGACCTCGACGAGGCGTTCGTCGCCAAGCTATTGGTTGATTTCACCCAGGCCGCCCGGCAGGGCCACCTAAGTTCGCCGAGCGTGGCATAATCCCGCCTCAGTTTTCGCCCTACAACGAATCTTCGAGGAGACAGGCGTGGCAACTGCAAACAAAAAATCGGCCCAGAAACCCGAGCAAAAACCGGCCTCGGCCAAGAAGCCCACTGTAAAATCCGCCCCGCCCGCGAAGAAGGCCGCGCCCCCTGCGAAGGCCGCCGCACCGGCCAAGAAAGCCGCCGCGCCGAGCAAGCCGGCCGCCAAGGCGCCGGCGAAGAAGTCCGCGGCGCCCGCGGCACCGGCCAAGCCGGCCGCCGCCAAGAAGGCAGCGCCGGCGAAGGCCGCGGCGAAACCGGCCGCGAAACCGGCGCCGGCCAAGCCGACCCCAAAACCCGTCGCCACACCGGCCAAGCCGGCGGCGGCAGCAACCAAGGTAGCAAGCAAAGCGATGCCCGCAACAAGCAAACCCGCCGCCCCCGCGAAGAAACCCGCCGCCAAGAAGGCCGCTGCCAGCAAGGCGCCGGCCGGACTGATCTCCGAAGCCGAACTGCTCAAGATGCCCGAGAAGGACTACATGAACGCGGCCCAGACGGAGTTCTTCCGCCATCGCCTGACGACCATGAAGGAGGAAATCCTGGTCAACGCGCGCGAGACCGGCGAACACCTGAAGGAAAACGAGGTCTTTGCCGACCCCAATGACCGTGCCACGGTGGAAGAAGAGAACATGCTCGAACAGCGCGTGCGCGACCGCGAACGCAAGCTGCTCAAGAAGATCGACTCCGCCCTGCGCCGGATCGAGGCCGGCGAGTACGGCTACTGCCTGGAGACCGGCGACCCGATCGGCATCCCCCGCCTGCTGGCCCGCCCGACCGCCGAGTTGTCGATCGAAGCCCAGGAAAAGCACGAGCGGCTGGAAAAGCTGTTCGCGGACTGATGCCCCATCGGCGCGGCCCCGTCCGCGCCTGCCGCCCCTCCCGGCCATGATCAGCCTGGAAACCTGGGAACTCCTCAGCTACGTCGTCACGGTGGTGGGCCTGCCCTTCGCCATCGCGGTGTTCCTGTGGGAACAGCGCAAGGAACGCCTGGCCGACGAGGAGGAACTGCACCAGCGGCTGTCGACGGCCTACACCGACTTCCTCAAGCTGGTGCTCGACAATGCCGACCTGCAACTGCTGCGCCGGCAACCGCTCGATCAACCGTTGAGCGACGAGCAGCAGGAACGCCGGTTCGCCCTGTTCGGCATCCTGATCTCGATCTTCGAACAGGCCTACGTGATGGTCTACGAACCCGACATGAACCGCCAACGCCAGCGCATGTGGCAAAACTGGGCCGACTACATCGACGACTGGTGCGCGCGCGCCGATTTCCGCTCCGCCCTGCCGGAACTGCTGCGCGGCGAGGACGAGGAGTTCGCCGACTACATCCGGAGCGCGGCCGACAAGTCCGCAGTCGACCCGGCATGAACATCGGCCAACGCCTGCTCATCGGCGCCATCCGGGTCTACCAGATCGCCCTGTCGCCCTACTTCGGCAGCCAGTGCCGGTTTTACCCGACCTGCTCGGAATACGCCAAGGAGGCGGTCGCCAAGCATGGCGCGCTGAAAGGCGCCTGGCTGGCGGTGCGGCGCATCGGCCGCTGCCACCCCTACCATCCCGGCGGCCACGACCCCGTGCCCTGAGCGCCGGGCGGGGGCCAACTCGGGCAAATCGCTCTATACTGGCACCTCCGCACTGACTCACTGATCGCGCCCAGCCATGTTCGACTTCTTTCGGAAAGACAAGGGCAGCCACAAGCCCGTCGTTCCGGATACCCCGGCCGCGCCCAGCCCGATACCGGCCGCGACGCCGCACGGGCCTACCACGTTATCCGGGGCGACCTTGTCCGGCCCGACCGGTACCGGCATGTTGGTCGAGGAAAGCGATCTCGCACTCACTCCGGAAGTGGAAGAGGCGGTCGTGCTCTATGCCAGCGGCCATACCGGCGAGGCCACCGCCGCCCTGAACCGCTTCATCCTGAACAATTCCGACAACCAAGACCCGCTGCCCTGGCGGCTGCTCTTCGACATCTACGAGGTGACCGGACAGCGCCGGCCGTTCGAGGATCTGGCCATGGATTACGCGGTCCGCTTCGAGCAGTCGCCGCCGACCTGGCGGACCGGCGAGGCCGCCGCCGATGCCAAGGCCAAGGACGACCACCCCAGCTTCGCCTTTGCCGCCACGCTGTCGCCCCAGGACAAGGCCGCGCTCGACCACTTCATGCGCGAGAGCGCGACGGCCGATACGGTGGTGCTCGATTTCAACAAGACATCGGTACCCGACCAGGAAGCCTATGCCCGCACCCTGCTCGACTGCCTGTCGAGCCTGGCCTCGGCCGGCAAGGCCATCCAACTGGTCGGCGGCGAGGCCTTCGCGGTGCGCCTGAACGCCAGCCGCACGAGCGGACAGTTGAGCGAACCGCTCTGGCTGCTCCTGCTCCTGTTGCTGCAACTGCAAGGCAAGGTCGACGAGTTCGAGAACGTGGCGGTCGACTATGCGGTCCAGTTCGAAATCTCGCCGCCCTCCTATACCGCGCCGAAACGGGTCGCGACCGAGCCCGCACCGGCCGCGCCCGGCGGTCCGCATGGCCTGGTCTTCCCGCTGCGCGGCTCGATCGGGCCGAGCGAATCGGCACTGTTCACCGAATTGCGCAACTTCGCGATGCCGCTGCCGGGTGTCGAGGTCGACCTGGCCCGGACCGACCGCATCGATTTCATGGTCGTCGGCCTGCTCATGGACACCGTCATGGCCCTGGTCCAGGCCGGCCGGCATGTCGTATTCAAGGATGGCAACGAGATGGTCTGCCTGCTCCTGCGCATGGTCGGGGTCGGCCAGTTGGCGACCATCCTGCCGAAGACACGCAAGTAGGAGACTCCAGACATGGAACAGTGGCACGGCACCACCATACTCTCGGTCCGCCGCGGCAACCGCGTCGCCCTCGGCGGCGACGGCCAGGTCACCCTGGGCAACATCGTCATCAAGGCCAGCGCGCGCAAGGTGCGCAAGCTCTACCAGGACCGCATCCTGGCCGGCTTCGCCGGCGGCACGGCGGACGCCTTCACCCTGTTCGAACGCTTCGAGGCCAAGCTGGAAAAACACCAGGGCAACCTGGTCCGCAGCGCCGTCGAACTGGCCAAGGACTGGCGCACCGACCGCATCCTGCGCCGCCTGGAGGCCATGCTCTCGGTGGCCGACGCCAGCGCCAGCCTGATCATCACCGGGGCCGGCGACGTCCTGGAACCGGAATACGGCATCGCCGCCATCGGCAGCGGCGGCGCCTACGCCCAGTCGGCCGCCCGCGCCCTGGTCGAGCACACCGAGATGGCGCCCGAGGACATCGTCCGGGAAGCGCTCGGCATCGCCAGCGACATCTGCATCTATACCAACCGGAATTTCACGATAGAAACCTTGGAGTGACACAGTGACGGGTGACAAAGTGACACCCCGCTGTCACGCGTCACTCTGTCACTTTGTCACTCTTTGACCGGCTTCTTCATCAGCTTCCGTTGCAGCGTGCGCCGGTGCATCTTGAGCGCCCGCGCGGTGGCCGAGATGTTGTTGTCGTGCTCGGCCAGCACCTTCTGGATGTGCTCCCATTCCAACCGGTCGACCGACATCGGTTCCTCCGGCGGAGCGATCTCGGCGTCGCCCTCCTCGCGGCCCAGGGCGGCCAGGATCTCGTCGGCATCGGCCGGCTTGGGCAGGTAATGGGTGGCGCCCAGCTTGATCGCCTCGACCGCGGTGGCGATGCTGGCGTAGCCGGTCAGGAGCAGGATGCGCATGTCGGCGCGCAGGGCGCGCAAGGGCTCGACCAGGGCCAGGCCGGAGGCCTCCTCCAGCTTGAGGTCGAGCACGGCGGCATCGGGCAGGAACTGGCGCGCCAAAGCCAGCGCATCGATGGCCTCGTGCGCGGTCTCGACCTCATGGCCGCGCCGGCGCAGGGCATGGGCCAGGGTGGCGACGAACACCGGATCGTCGTCCACCAGCAGGATGCGCCAGGCTTGCCTCATCGCCGCTCCAGTGCCGACAGCGGCACCGTCACCCGGGCGGCGAGGCCGCCATCGGGCCGCGGCGTCGGGTCCAGGGTGCCGCGCAGGCGCTCCAGCGCCGCCTGGGCCAGGAGCAGGCCGACCCCCCAGCCGTCCTCCTTGTCGCCGGCCACGCCCAGGCCGGGACCGCGGTCGAGCACGGCAAGGTTCAGGTTATCGGCATCCCATGCCGCCGTCATGACCAGGTCGTCCGGCGAGACGTCGGCGGCATTGTTGAGCAAGGTGGAGAGCACCGAGACCAGCACCGGATCCTCGCGCACCACCGGCCCCGGCCGTTCCCCGTCCAGTTTGAGGCTGGCGCGGGCACGCGGCCGCATGAGACCCCAGTGGTCGAATATCTCGGCCAGCCAGGCATCCAGCGGCCGCTCCGGCACGCCGGTGGCGCGGGCGCCGCCGGCAGCCGCCGCCAGGCGGTCGAGGACACCCTTCATGCGTTCGGCCTGGGCGGCCATGACCGCGATGCCGGGGGCCAGTTCGTCGTCGCCGGCATAGTCGCGTTCCAGTTCCCGCAGCGAGACGCGCAACGAGGATAGCGGGGTGGCCAGGTCGTGCGCGGCGGCGGCGGCCTGCATGCCGAGAGCGAACAACTGCTCATCGCGCAGGGCCTGTTCGCGCACCTGCGCCAGGTCGGCCTCGCGCCGGCGCAGGGCGGTCGCCAGGCGGGTGACGAAGGCGGCCACCAGGGCGGCGGTGAGCAGGAAATTCAGCCACATGCCGGCCAGGTGCAGGTCGATGGCGGCCTGTTCGCTCACCGACATCACGAGCGGCTGGTAGAAGCGCGCCAGCAGGGAATAGAGCAGCGCCACCCAGGCGGTCATGGCCCAGGCGTAGCGGGCCGGCAGGGTGACGGCGCACAGGATGAGCGGCACCAGGAGCAGGGAGATGAAGGGGTTGGCATAGCCGCCGGTGAAGTAGACCAGGGCCGCGATGGCCTCGGCATCGGCCATCAGGTAGACCATCACCTCGGTCGGCTGGCCGCCCCGGCCGAGGCGGCGGATCGCCACCAGGTTGAGCACGGCGTGCAGGGTGAGCAGGACCACCACGGCCGGCATCGGCAGGCTGACCGCGAAGGCCTGGATCAGGACCAGGATCAGGATGCCCTCGATGCTCAGCAGCACCCAGCGCGCCATGACCAGGCGCGCCAGGGCATCCCTGGACAGGATCTCGTTGCTGATGTTCGCCGAGCCGTGCATGGTCGAATTCTAACCGTGCCCGCCGCCCCGGCCGAACATGCGACAATTTGCCGCAGACGCGACCGCCCGCCCCCGCGCTAACCTTCCGCGATTCATTTCCCTACCGGAGCCCCACGATGAAAGCCTTACTTGCCCTGACCACCCTGCTCCTGGCCCTGCCGGCCCTGGCCGACACGGTCAAGGTCGACAACGCCTGGGTGCGCGCCACCGCGCCCGGCCAAAAGGTCGCCGGTGCCTTCATGGACCTGACCGCCGACGCCGACATGGCCGTGGTGGCTGCCGCCAGCCCGGCCGCCAAGGTGGTGCAACTGCATACCATGTCGATGGACAACGGCGTCATGGTGATGCGCGAGATCAAGGAAGTCACCCTGGCCAAAGGCAAGACCGTCAGCCTGAAACCGGGCGGCATGCACGTCATGCTGATCGACCTGACCGGCCAGATCAAGGCCGGCAGCAAGACGCCGGTCACCCTGACCGTGCGCGGCGCCGACGGCAAGACCCAGAAGGTGGCGGTGGAACTGGAAGCGCGCGAACCGGGCGGTGGCGGCGGCATGCAACACCACATGCACTGACGCGGACGGCCGCGGCAAAGAAAAAGCCGGCGACGCCGGCTTTTTTCATTCCCGGAGCGGAGGCCGGACTATTCCAGCTCCTTCTCCAGCTGCTCCAGCGTGGTATGGCGGACGTCCTTGCCCTTGACCATGTAGACCACGTACTCGGAGATGTTCACGGCGTGGTCGCCGATGCGCTCGATGGCCTTGACCACGAACATCAGGTCGATGAACAGGGAGATGTTGCGCGGGTCTTCCATCATGTAGGTGATCAGGTGGCGCGCGATGAGGTGGAATTCCTCGTCCACCTCCTTGTCCTGGCGCGCCACGTTGGCGGCCGACGAGGCGTCGACGCGGGCGAAGGAGTCGAGCGAGGTGCGCAGCATCTTGATGGCCAGGTCGGCCATGTACTTGATCTCGCTGTAGCGCGGGATGGAGATGCGATCGTTGTTGATCATCTTGAGCGTGAAACGGGCGATCTTGACCGCCTCGTCGCCGATCCGCTCCAGGTCGGTGATGGTCTTGATGATGGTCAGGATCATGCGCAAGTCGCTGGCGGTCGGCTGGCGCAGGGCGATGATCTGGGTGCAGGCCTCGTCGCTGGCGACCTCCAGGGCGTTGACCTGGACGTCGTTGGCGATCACCTCGTCGGCCAGGCCGGCGTTCTGCGAGATCAGGGCCTCCACGGCCTTGTTGACCTGGTCCTCGACCAGACCGCCCATCTCCAGCACGCGGGCGCGTACCGCCTCCAAGTCGGCATCGAACTGCTTATGGGTATGCTCGGCAAACATCTTCTCTCCTCGCCTGGCCGTCATGGCCAGCATCGGCGGATTATAAGCGCGCAGGATGGCGAAATAATTACAGCTCCGTGACAAAAGGCACGCTGAGGGCGCGGCCATCCACCCTCAGGGTCATGACCCAGTCGCGCCGCCCGCTCACGCAGACCGGCAGGGTGACCCTGGCCTTGAAGGTGCCGGCGGCATCGGGCTTCAGGGTATACAGGTTGAAACCCATGTCCATGCCCTCCATGGTGAAGCTGGCCTGGACCGTCCGGGCGCCGGGCGCCTTGAGCCAGACCTCGAACGGCGTCAGGACCTTGAGTTCGCCGGCGATGCCCAGTTCGACCACCTGGCCGGCCAGGGTCGCCGGGCAGCCGGCCTTCAGGTCCGCACAGGCGAGCGCCACGGCCGGCACCTCCTCGGGGCGCAGGAACCGGCTTGCCGCCACCACCCCGGCGATCAGCAGGATCACCAGGGCCGGGGCCAGCCAGCGGGGAAAATTCAGGTTTGCCATGCGCCACTCCTCAGTGCGATGCCGTGCGCGCCGGCCTGGCGCGCCCGTTCCATATCGGCCCGTGACAGTCCGCCCAGGGCGTAGACCGGCAAGGGGTAATCCTCGATCAGGCGGCCGAAGGCCGGCCAGCCCAGGGGCGCAGCCCCCGGATGCGAAGCCGTGGCCTGCACCGGCCCCAGGACCACGAAGTCGGCACCGAGCGCGGCCGCGCGCGCCAGTTCGGCGGCGTCGTGGCAGGAGGCGCCGACCCAGGGCAGGTCGGGGCGGCTGTCCAGGGTCGTCAACTGGGCGGCGGTCAGATGCACGCCGGCACCGAGCCGCGCAGCCGACTCGATATCGCCATTGAGGGTCAGGCCGGCGCCATACTGCCGGCACAGGGTGGCGACGCGGCCCGCCAGATCGGCCCGTTGCACGGCCGGCAGGTCCTTCTCGCGCAGTTGCACCAGGCGCAGGCCGTCGGCCAGGGCCGCCTCGAGCCGGCTCAGGAAGGCCTCGATGCCCAGGTCGCCGGCCGCCGAGATGCCATACACCAGGGGCAGCTCCAGGCCGCGCAGGATGGGGCCGTTGGCGGGCAGGATGGGCTCGACCTCGGGGTGGGCGGCGTGGCTCCAGGCCAG
>JAAXVP010000024.1 GCA_013335435.1 Thiobacillus sp.
CGAGCACCTGGGCCTGGCAGGCGAGCCGGTGTTGCCGGCCGGCCATGTTTTCCTGCAGGACCTTGTCCTCCAGGACCGAGCGCTCGGACATGTTTTCCATGCCGGAGACGATCTTCATCATGCAGGTGGCGCATTCGCCTTCCCGGCAGCCGTAGGTGATACCGGCGCCGACCTTTTCCGAGATCTCGATCAGGCGGGTGCCGGCCGGCACGGTGACGGTGACGCCGATGTCCTCGAAGGTGACGTTGGCCTTAGGCATGGGTTTGGCTCCTGTTCAGTTCTTCCATGGTGATGACCTTGCGCGTCGCCTGTCCGGTCAGGTGCAGGGCGAGATCGCGGCCGAAGGCGTGGCAGAGCGACAGCTCGGCCTCGGTGGGGATGAGCTTGACCCGGACGCCCTTGACCGGCACCCGCAGCTTGAGTCCGCGCATGCGGTCCTCCAGCATGGTCACGGCCTCGCCGCTCCAGCCGTAGGAGCCGAACGCGGCGCCGAGCTTTTCCTTGACGTTGACCATGGTCAGCGAGGACAGCAGGTCCCAGACCGGCTTGACCGCGTCGCCGTTGATGGTGGGCGAGCCGAACACGATGCCGTCGGCCTCCTCGACCAGGTCGACGAAGGGGGCCACCTCGCCGCCCTGGAGGTCGTACACCGACACCCGCACGCCGTCGATCGCCTCGGCGCCGTCGCGCACGGCCTGGGCCATGCGGGCGGTATTGCCGTAGGACGACAGGTAGAAGACGAGCAGGGTCTTGGCGTGGCCGCCGGCCTCGTTGTACAGCGTCGGCTCGGCCAGCTGGCGGTAGCGGCGCACGTAGTTGGCCGGGGCGTCGCGCAGGATGGGGCCGTGTGCCGGGGCGATCAGGTTGAGGGCCAGCGGCTCGATCAGCTCCAGGGCATCCAGGACGTGCTCGCGGAACGGCCGCATGATGTGCTGGTAGTAGTACTCGAAGGAGAAACGGAAATCGCCGACCTTGTCGTTGAACAGGCGCGGGTCGCAGTAGTGGCAGCCGAACACGTCGCCGGAGAACAGGATGCCGTCTTCCTCCAGCCAGGTGCACTGGGTATCCGGCCAGTGCAGGAAGGGGGTGTGCAGGAAACGCAGGTGGCGGTCGCCCAGCGACACCGTGTCGCCGGTCCTGGCCGGCGTGTAGACCAGCTCCTCGCTCTTGAGCAGGCCCTTGAGCATGATCTGGGCCTTGATCGAGATGTACAGGCGGGCATTGGGCGCCCGCCGCATCAACTCGGGCAGGGCACCGGTATGGTCGGGCTCCAGGTGGTTGAGGACGATGGCCTTGATCTCGTCGTAGGCGGCCACCTGCTCCAGACGGGCGAAGAAGTCGGCGGCGCGGTTCTCCTTCACCGTGTCGATCACCGCCACGCCGTCCGAGCCGCGCACGCAGTAGGCGTTGTAGGTGGTGCCGTTGGCGGTCTTGAGGATGATGTCGAACTCGCGCAGATCGGGATCGAGGGCGCCGATCCAGTGCACGCCCCGGGCGATTTCGATCGGGCCGAGTTCGATCGGGTTCATGCCGTGACCTTGCAGGGCTCGGTCGCGTGGGAACGCGGGCAGGCTTCCAGCTCTTCGCCGGTCCTGGCCTTGCCGAGCCCGATCCAGGCGTCCACCGCCTCAGGATCGAAGCCGGCCCGGCAGTCGCCGTCCACCTCCATGAGCGGCCGGCGGATCAAGAGCGGATCGGCCAGCATCAGGACCAGGGCCTCGGTCTCGGTGACCCGTTCGTAGTCGAGCAGGCCGTCGCGGATGCGCGGCGCCGACAGGTTGAACCATTCCGCCACCGGCAGTTCGCCGAAGAACGGCCGCAGGCGCGCCGCCGTCCAGCGTTCGGTGAGCAGGTTGCGCGCCCAGACACTGTGTCCGGCCGCGGCCAGCAACACCTTCTGCTTGGTGTTGTTCTGGCAGCCGGGCTTTTCGTAGAAGAGGATGGTGGCCATGGTTAGTCGGGGCTCCCCCCACCCTGCCCTCTGTGGGCCTGCGGCCCATCCCTCGCATCGCTCGGGACCGCCACTGCGTGGCGTCCTGCGCCCTTCGGGCCGGTCCCGTGAACGGGGGAGGGCTCAATGTCGCGGCTCCCTCCTCCGCTTGCGGGGGAGGGTTGGGGTGGGGGGAAGACTTCCATATCCATCACAACACCGCCGCCGTGCCCTTCTGGTCGATCCGCGCCAGCAGTTCGGGCGGGATGCCGGTCAGCGTGCCCGGGGCGTTCAGCGCCACCCCCAGTTCGTCGACGATGGCGCCCTCGATCGGGCAGATGCTGGCGCACTGGGCATCCATGAAGTCGCCGATGCACTCGGTGCACTTCTCCGCCGCGATCAGGAAGTGCGGACTGGCGGCATAGATGGCCTGGTTCGGACACAGGGGTTCGCAGGCATAGCAGTTGACGCAGGTTTCGACGATTTCGAAGGCCATGATCTATCTCCTCAAGCGGCTTTCTGGGCGGCAACCGGCTCGGCCAGCTTGCCGGCGGCGCGCATTTCCTCGTACACCGCCGCCACGGCATCCTCGATCGCCTCCATGGCATGCTCGCCGTTGGGCGCGATGCCGGCGGCCTCCAGGGGCCCCCAGGGCTCGTAGCCGATCTTCGAACACAGCACCACCTCGCAGCCCTTGAGCACGCGCAGGCTCTGGTCGAGCGCCGATTCGCCGTCGCCGCAGGTGTCGCCGCCCTCGCAATAGGGTGTGGTCTTGCGGTGGCCGATGAAGCGCACGCCGTTGGCCGAGGCCTCGTAGACCAGGAACTCGCCGGCATGGCCGAAATGCTCGTTGATCACGCCGCCGCCCTTGGTGGCGACCGCCATCAGGACCGCGCGGGTGGCCGGCTTGCTCGTCTTCAGGCCATCGAGGTTGATCAGCTGGACCTTGGCGGCCTTCGCCGCCTGCTTGATCTCCAGTTCGCGGGCGATCTGGGCGTGTACCTCGGCGCGCTTGACCATGGCCGCCTCGTAGTCGATCTCCATGGCCTCGATCTTGTCCAGGGTGAACTCCTGGCCGCGGTCCTCGCCCAGGAGGCCGACCGCATCGGCCCGGCACTGGCGGCAGTGGCGCATCATGTTCATGTCGCCGGCACAGGCGTCCTGCAGCTTCTGCAGTTCCTCGTGGGTCGGGCCGCGCTGGCCCATGACGCCGTAGTAGGTGCCGTGCTCGGCCTCGGCGATCAGGGGCATGACGTTGTGCAGGAAGGCGCCCTTGGCCTTGACCACCTTGGACACCTCGGCCAGGTGCTCGTCGTTGACCCCGGGGATCATCACCGAGTTGACCTTCACCAGGATGCCGCGCGCGGCCAGCATCTCCAGGCCCTTCTGCTGCTGGGCGATGAGGATCTCGGCCGCCTCGCGGCCGCGCAGGCGCTGGTTCTTCCAGAAGATCCAGGGATAGATCTTGGCGCCCACGTCGGGATCGACGCAGTTGATGGTGATGGTGACGTGGTCGATGTTGTGCTTGGCCAGCTCATCCACGCACTCGGGCAGGGTCAGGCCGTTGGTCGACACGCACAGCTTGATGTCGGGCGCCTTCTCGGACAGCTCGCGGAAGGTCTGGAAGGTGCGCTCCGGGTTGGCGAGCGGGTCGCCGGGTCCGGCGATGCCGAGCACGGTCATCTGCGGGATGGTGGCGGCCACGGCCATCACCTTCTTGACCGCCTGCTCGGGCGTCATGACCTCGGACACCACGCCGGGACGCGACTCGTTGGCGCAGTCGTACTTGCGGTTGCAGTAGTTGCACTGGATGTTGCAGGCCGGCGCCACCGCCACATGCATGCGGGCGAAATAGTGGTGCGCCTGCTCGGAATAACAGGGGTGGTTGTGCACCTTGGCGCGGATGTGTTCCGGCAAATGACCCAGCTGGTCGTCGGTCGAGCCGCAGGAGTGGGACGCGCAACCACCTTTGGCGGCGCCGGTCGAATCGGAGTTGAGTACGGGCAGTTCCACGGGATTTCCTCCTAAGGGAGATGAATCCCTTAGTGCAAGCCCCGTGCCTGCTATCTAACCCGTTGTTTATGAATGGTATTGAATGCTCAGGCCGCGGCGCCTGTCAGGAAATCCACAGGCTGCCGCGGCCGAGTTGTTGCGAAGACGACAATCCGGTTGGCGGATGCCCGGACCGGCAACCGCCATCGCGCTCGCCGGACTCAGCGATGCAACTGCAGACGATCCCTGGTCATGGTCTGGGTCTTGTCCATGGTGCCGTCCTGCAGGTGCAGGCGGTCCTGGGTCATCAAGCGGTCTTGCGTACGCAACTGGTCCTGGGTCATCAGGCGATCCTGGGTGTGCAACTGGTCCTGGGTCTGGTCACGCGTGCGCAGCATGTCGCCCTGACCGCTGCCGAAACCGCCACCCATTCCGCCCCCCATACCGCCGCCGCCTCGGGCCTGGGCATCCATGGCCAGCGTCAGGCTGGCGAGGGCCACCAAAGCAATGTGGGCAAATACTCGAGGGTTTTTCATGATGTGCTCCTTTCGTTGGTAAAAAGATCTAGGGAACCGCTGATTTATTCGATTCCGTCGTTCCCGCGAAGGCGGGAACCCAGTTAAATCAAGGCACTGGATCCCCGCCTACGCGGGGATGACGAATAAATCAGCGTCTCTCTAGCGTCCGCGACCCGCCCCCCGGCCACCGCCACCGCCCGACATTCCGCCACCGGCCATTCCGCCACCGGACATGCCGCCGCCGGCCATACCGCCGCCGTATCGTTGCTGCCGGGCCTCGTAGCCGGCCCCGTAGGGCAGCTCTTCGGCCGGGGTTCGCTCGAATACGCCCCGCTTGTAAGGCTTGGGCCGGTTTTCCGGTGGCAGTGCATCGGCCGCCTTCTCGGATGGATTGGCGACCGCCTCTTCCGGCGGCAGGCTCAGATTGAGCCCGCCGGCCGGACCGGCTGCCCAGGCAGCGGACAGGCCCGGCAGGAGACCGATCGCCAAGGTGCATTGCAGAATGAGGCGCGGGTAAGTCATGTCGGAGGGCTGGGTCGGACAGACCTGGATCGCTGTTATGACGGTTCCCATGCTGCGCCCCCCATGTCTCCCTGGCATGTCAGGCCCAGCTCGGCATGTATCGCTTTGTATCAACGGGTATCGCCTGCCGTGACAGCCTCCTGCGTCCGCTACACTGGCAATCATGGGAAGCCCTGAACGAATCCTGGTCGTGGACGACGACCCCGCCTTGCGGGAGTTGTTGCGAGCCTATCTGGGCGACACCGGCTTCACGGTCGACCTGGCCGGCGACGGCGGCGAGATGCATTACGCCATGGCACAGGCCCGACCGGATGCCATCGTCCTCGACCTCATGCTGCCCGGCGCCGATGGCCTGGCCCTGACCCGCGAACTGCGTGCCCGCCCCGGACCCGAGGCGCAGATCCCCATCCTGATGCTGTCCGCGCGGGGCGAGGAGATCGACCGTGTGGTGGGCCTGGAGGTGGGCGGCGACGACTACCTGGCCAAGCCGTTCAGCCCGCGCGAACTGCTCGCCCGCCTGCGCGCCCTGCTGCGCCGTGCCCATGCCGCCGTCCCGGCGTCCGAACCTGAATTCCTGGCATTCGGACCCTTCCAGCTCGACCTGGCGGCCCGGCGCCTGCTCCGCGATGGCACCGACGTCAGCCTCTCGGGTGCCGAGTTCGACCTCCTCAAGGCCCTGGCCCAGCGCCCCAACCGGGTGCTCAACCGCGACGTCCTGCTCGACCTGCTCAAGGGCTACGAGCGCGACCCCTACGACCGCACCGTCGACATCCGGGTCGGCCGCCTGCGCCGCAAGATCGAGCCGGACCCGGCCAACCCGGTCTACATCCGCACCGTGCGCGGCGAGGGCTACCTGTTCAACCCGCGCGGCGCGCAAGCCTGACCGCCGTGGCGCGCGGACTCAGCCTCACCCATCAGAACGCCTGGCGCCTGGCCGTGGTGTTCATACTGTTCGAACTGTTCGCCGCCGTCGCCGTGGTCACCCTGCTCATGCTGCCCATGGCGCGCCGGGCCGCCGGCGACCTGGCCGCCCTCATGGTCCTGTCCGCCCAGACCTGGAGCGAGCTGCCGCCGCTCACCCGACCCGCCTTCGTGCGCGAACTGGCGGCTTCGCATCACCTGTTCATCACCACCGAGCCGCCGTCGGGTACCCCCATCGAGGTCCTGCACCCGCCCTACATCACGCAACTGGCCGACAGCCTGTCCGACCGCATCGGCCGACCGGTCGAAATTCACGACCTGGAGCGCAACGGCGAACACTGGCACTGGACCGCCCTGCCCAGCGGCGGCGGCACCCTATGGGTCAGCCTGCCCCATGGCCGGGTCGGCTCCCAACCCCTGGCGGCCGCCTTGCTGACCCTGGCCTTCGCCCTGGTCCTGGCCCTGGCGGCCGCCTGGTGGCTGGCCCGGCGCACCGTCGCACCGCTCCGGGAGCTGGACGCGGCGGCCGCCACCCTGGGCCGGGGCGAGGCGCCGGCCCGGCTGGCCGAGACCGGCCCGCGCGAGGTGGCGGCCCTGGCCCGCCGGTTCAACGAACTGGCGCACCAGGTACACGACCTGCTCGAGGCGCGCACCACCCTCCTGGCCGGCCTGTCCCACGACCTGCGCACCCCCCTGGCGCGCATGCGCCTGGCCCTGGAAATGCAGCAACGGCGCCCCGACCCGGCCTGGATCGAACGCCTGGACAGCGACATCGGGGAAATGGACCGCCTGATCGGCGAACTACTCGACCTGGCGCGCGGTCTCGGCCGCGAGGCCGCGATGCCGGTGGATCTGGCCGTACTGCTGCAGGAATTGGCCGAACACGCCCGGGAAGCGGGGGCCGAAGTCGCGGTCAGCGCAAGCCCCGTGCAGGGCGAATATCCCATCGCCAGTCTGCGCCGGGTGCTCGGCAACCTGCTCGGCAACGCCCTGCGCTATGGCGGCGGCCAAATCGAACTCCATCTCGAATCCGGCGCCGGCGGTCCCCGCATCGGCATCCTGGATCGCGGTCCGGGCATCCCTGCGGATCAGTTGGAGGCGGTGTTCCGCCCCTTCCACCGGGTCGAGTCTTCGCGCAGCACCGCCACCGGTGGCAGCGGCCTCGGGCTGGCCATCGTGCGCCAGCTCTGCCAGGCCAACGGCTGGCGTATCGCCCTGGAAAACCGTGCCGGCGGGGGGCTGGCCGCCCAGGTCGATTTGAGCGATTCCAGACCTGCCGCCTAGGTAGCCCGTCCGCGCGCCCGCCAAGGTGCACGGAATCCGGGACTGATAACCCCGTCATGCCGTCCTGCCGGAGGGGGCCAAGCGATCAGAAATGCGCCTGCGCGATCACGCTGAGGGCGCTCTCGTTGGTCCGGAAGCCTTGGCTGTCGCGGATGCCGAACTTGTTCTTCCAGTAGCTGTACTCGAAGCCGACCTGCAGGGCACGGTCATGCCAGCCGAACGACTTGCCCAGGTCGTATTTCAGCTGCGGGTTGAAATGCCAGTTGCTGGCATAGCGGCCGTCCGAGTCGATGTTCCAGTCGATGAAGCCGTCGAAGCGCCAGCCGCTGGCATGCTCGAAGGTAAGGGTCTGCTGGTGTTCCGGCAGGACCTTGAAGCGGCCGCCAGCAACATAGGTCAGGTCGTTGTCCTGCCATTGCATCTCGACGGCGGATGCCGGGGCGGCGGCACCAAGCAGCGCAAGACCGGCGGCCAGGGACCGGGTTGTCCGTTTCATGGTGTCATTTCCGAGTAGAACCACTCGATCTCCTAACCCGGCCGGGCGATGCGTTCATGCCCCGATATGCAGTTGGTCGATGGCCAGCACCAGGTAACGGGCGTAGCGGCCCTCCGCCCGGCTGCCGTCGTCGCTGACCAGGACCAGGCAATCCCGGCCGCCGATCCTGGCCGGGCAGATGCCCTCGGCATGTTCGAAGCCGTCCAGGCCCAGCACCGTCACCCGCCTGGCCGATGCGCCGGACTGGCCGTCCCAGAACCAGACCCGGAACGGCACTTGCTCGCGGGCGACCGGACCGGCGATGGCCAGGTAGCCCGCCAAAGCCGGCACCCAGGCCAAGCCACGCAGGCCGTTGCCGTCCAGGTCCAGGGTCAGCAGGTCGATGCGCGGTGGCGGTCCGCCTTCGAACAGGACGTCGGGCCGCCGCACACGGGCAATGACGGCGCGGCCTTCCAGAAGAGGACTGCGGAAACCGACCAGCAGGGCATCGCCGTCCGCCGCCCACTCCAGCGCCTCGATGTTGAGGCCGCCCGCGCCCTTCACGTCGCGCACCTTCGCCGCCTCGGCCAGGACCGTATGCGCCGTCGTCAGGGCCGCCTTGAGGCCGTCCGCAACCTCGCGCTCCACCACCCGATCGCCCTCGACCCGGAAGCGCACCAGCTTGTCGCGCGCCCTCTTCTCCTGGCCCTCGCCGGTACGCGAGTGGGAAGTGACGGCATAGACCCGGCCGGAGGGATCGCAGGCCAGGCCTTCCAGATCGTCCAGCTTCCAGAAGCCGCTATCGAAATCGAGCCAGCCGCGTTCCAGGGGCGTGGTAGTGGTCTTCCCGTCGGGGTCGATCTCCAGCAGGCTGAAGGGATGCTCGACCTCGTCCTCGACCACCAGGAAGCGGCCGTCCGGCAGTTGCAGGATAGCCGAGGGTTCGTAGAGGCCGACTAGCGGCTGGAAGGCATGGCGCGTGTTCATGCGGGCATTCTCCACGTCTGCCGCGCCTCGGCAAACACCGGCAACAGGCTGGGGAACGGCCTGATCGCGGTAGTTTTACGGATTGTGGCCAGCCATGAGCCGAAATAGATTTACCGGAAAAGACACACGGGGGCGCCTCGAACAACTCGTCATTCCCTCGCAAGTGGGAATCCAGTACCTTGTTTGCAGTTTTCCCGTCAGTGGAAGCGACGAGACAACAGGTTTTCGTACCGCCCAATGAACATAGGAAGCCCTATGGAAACACTCGCTCGACAATTCCTGGCTTTGTTCAAGGAAACACCGATTCATTCGTCATGTCCGCGCGGGAACAACGGCACCCGAAGCAATGAGCGGAACCAATGGAGTGGCGCCGCCGCATTCTTCCTATCTTCGAGCCTGGCGCTGCTCTCGGTGGCCATGGTCAGCCCCGCTTGGGCCGGGCCCGGCCCGATTGCCGATCTGCCCATCGGACCCGGCACGGTTGTGACCCCGGCCGAGCCGGGTCCGACCGTCGAATTCAGTCCGCCCGGACACCTGTTGATCTCCACCGCGAACGGCCATCTCAACCTGTTCGACGTCCAGAAGCTTCGTGACGGCGACGGCATCGGCTCCCAAACGGACGGCATCCACCTGTGTGGCAACCAGGTCCTCTACAGCCTCTCCGCCGACCGGACCCAGCTCTATGCCGCGTGCGGCGCCAGGGGGCCGAACGGAACGGACAACGCGAGCGATTCGATGGCGGCCAACAACCGCTCGATCTCGCTGATCGACATCACCGACATCAAGCACATGATCGTGAAAAAGGTGGTCCACAGCGGTGACGTGGCCAACCTGACGTTTTCGAGCCCGGAGAAGATTTCCGCGTCACCGAATCAACAGATCGTCCTGGTGAGCGACTGGAATGGCGTGCCCGGCACTACCGAGGGGCGGCTGCTTCAATTCGACGGCGCGCTCAACTACGTCCAGAGCATCCCGATCAAGGGCGGCAACATCAGCAACATCGAGTGGTCCACCGATGGCCTGTCCGCGTTCCTGATCGCGTCGGGACAAGTCGTCAAGATCCGGTTCGCGGTGCGCCCCCTCGGCAGCACGGGACTTGGCCGGCCCGACTACCGGCAATACCGGACCGAATACCTGAAGAGCGCCCACTACATGAATGCGATCGCCCACAAGCCGATCGGCACCACGGAAATCTTCGCCGCCAGTTCGTTTTATGGCGGGACGGTCACGCCCATTCTCGGCAGCACGTCGCTATCCGGCGTATCGAAAGTCCTCGATGATCGAACGCTTGCCATCGGCAACGGCAACCCCAAGCCCTTTGAAATCAAGGCCCACCCGAAGCGCAACCAGTTCTATACGCCGAATCTGAGGGAAGGTTCCGTGTCCATCCTGGCGCTCAGCGTGCAGGCCAACCTTCCGACGCTTTCCCTGGTGAACAACCTGAGCGTCAACTGTCAGGACCCGCAACGAGTTGCTTTCAACAGCAATGGCAGTCTGGCCTTCGTCGCCTGCAACAGCCTCATCAGCATTTTGGACGCAAAGACCGGAACATTTCTGAGGCGCACGATGGTGGCACTCATTGGGGGCGGTACGACTGAGTGGATTGCACAGTGAGACCACAGATGGAACGAAGAACAATAAGGGACAGACCACGGTTTCATTGTTGGTCATGAATATACCGTGGTCTGTCCCTTATTACGCTTATTACGACAGTGCTTATTACGACACGTTGGTCCGCCCCGCGTAGAACGGTGTTATTCAAAAACAGGGGAGTGATCGAAATGTTCAGCCGAGTACTCGCTGCCATCCTGGCCTCGGTGGCCGGTTCGTGCGCCGCCCTCGACCTGAGCCTGCCCGAGCAGGCTCTGTCTCAGGCCGTGGCTCCGGTCCCTGCCTACATAATCCTGAATCGTCACCCGGACACGTTGCCGGACGTGGCGAGATACGCCGACGCCATCCGCGGGCAAATACACGAACAAGCCGCCTTCACGCCAATGCTCGACAACCAGGGTAGGCGCCTATGCGCTGAGATGGTCATCGACCTGCTACTCGTCCTGGAAAAGGACGGCCGTCTCTACGACGTTCAGGTCATCAACCAGTACAGCCTGGATCCACAGGGCGCGCGCGGGATCGCCCAAGCGCATTTAAAACAGGTCGCCGGAAGCTTGGCGCCGTTCCAGCCGTTCCCTGAGCCCGATTTGCTGGGGATGCGACTGGTCGGCGTCCCGATCACCTTGCACCTCCACTGCGCAGGGGGAATCAGACTGCCAAAGCCACCGGCGCCGAGGCGGTTCCGTCCGAGTTAATTCGAGGCCCCTTAACGAGAATCAAAGGGGCCAGACTCAAATTCAAACCGCCACGCCCTGAACATTCGCTGCTGAGCCGAATGCAACGGATGCGTTCTTGCGCAAGGCCATGCTATACAATGTGTATCACCGATTCGCGACGGAGCCAGCCATGCACTCCACAACCACCGCCGACCCCATCACCCGCGCCGTCAACCTTCGTGTCCGCGAGGACATCCGCGACCTGATCGACCGCGCCGCGCAGACGCAGGGCAAATCCCGCTCGGAGTTCATGATCGACGCCGCACGCCGCGCCGCCGAGGAGACCTTGCTCGACCAGACCCTGGTGCGGGTCGACCGGCAAACCTACGACCACTTCCTGGGTGTTCTCGACCAACCACCGGGCGGCGAAGGATTTGAGCGTCTGATGCGGGCCGGCAAACCCTGGGCGAAGTAATGCTTTCGGCTCCCGAGCCGCTCGCCGCCGAACACAGCGTCGAGGCGTTCACCTGCGGCATCGCCAGCCTGGATGACTGGCTCAAGCGGCGCGCACGCGCCAATCAGGCCAGCGGCGCGTCCCGGACCTATGTGGTGGCCGAGGCCGATCGTGTCGTCGGTTACTACTGCCTGGCCTCCGGGGCGCTGGCCTTGAGCGAGACGCCGGCCGGGATCAAGCGCAACATGCCCGACCCGGTACCCATGGCGATCCTGGGGCGGCTGGCGATCGACCGGAGTTGGCAAGGGCGGGGCTTGGGCGCGGCCTTGTTGCAGGACGCGGTTCATCGCACCGTCGCCGCCAGCGCCATACTCGGCATTCGCGGCCTGCTGGTGCATGCCTTGTCGGAACCGGCCAAGGCGTTCTATGAGCACTATGGTTTCGTGGCCTCGCCGACGCGACCGATGTTGCTGGTGTTGTCGTTGAAGCGGGCTTAGCCCGGATGAAATGGAATCCGGGGGTAAGTCCGCATCCCCGGATTCCGCCATGCTCCATCCGGGCTACGCGCTAAATCCTGCCGATGGAAGTGGGCATGGAGGCGTGCTCCCTCATCCCCGGCCCTTCGGGCCATCCCTCGCAACGCTCGGGACCGCGACTACGTCGCGTCCTGCGCCCTGCGGGCTGGTCCCGGCGGGGAAAGGGAATGATTGCACTCGCCCTGTCGGCGAGGGGAGACCGGGCTATATCTGCTTCACCTTGATGTTCAGCGTCTGGATCCGATAGGCGATCTGCCTGGGCGTCATGTCCAGCAATCTGGCCGCCTTGGCCTGCACCCAGCCGGCCATCTCAAGGGCGGCGATGACGCGCTCGCGTTCGTCCAGGTCGGGGTCGTCGAGGTCGACCTCGCGGGTGGGACCGCTACGGCTGGCCGATACCCGCTCCTCGATGCCGGTCAGGAGCACCGAATCGCGGTCGATGGTGCCGTCCTCGCTCATCACGGCGGCGCGTTCCAGGCAGTTCTCCAGCTCGCGCACGTTACCCGGCCAGTCGTGGTGCATCAGCACCCGTAGCGCCGAATCGGTCAGTTCCAGCTCACGGCTCTGCTGGCCGCCGATCTTGCCGATCAGGAAGCGGGCGATCTCCGGGATGTCTTCCATGCGCTCGCGCAGTGCGGGCAGGTAGATGGGCATGACGTTGAGCCGGTAGTACAAATCCTCGCGGAACTTGCCGTTGGCGACGTCGCCTTCCAGGTCGCGGTGGGTGGCGGCCACCACCCGGACGTCGACCTTGATGGTGCGGGTGCCGCCCACCCGTTCCAGTTCGCCTTCCTGCAGCACGCGCAGCAGCTTGGCCTGGAAGGCGGCGGAAACTTCGCCGATCTCGTCCAGGAACAGGGTGCCGCCGTCGGCCTGCTCAAAGCGGCCTTTCTTCTGGTTCATGGCACCGGTGAAGGCGCCTTTCTCGTGGCCGAACAGCTCCGATTCGAGCAGGTTTTCCGGCAGCGAGGCGCAGTTGAGCTTGATGAAGGCGCCGCGTGCGCGCGGCGAGTTGTAGTGGATGGCGTTGGCGATCAGCTCCTTGCCGGTGCCGGTTTCGCCCCGGATCAGCACGGTGGTGTTCCATTTCGCGACCTGGCGCACCTGCTCGAACACCCGGCGCATGGGCTGGGTGTGGCCGATGATGTTGTCGAAGCCGTACTGGGCGCGCACGGTACGGCGCAGGTTGTCGCGCTCGGCGGTGAGTTCCTGGCGCTCCCGCTCGACCTCGCGCGACAGGCGCACGCTCTGGCCGATGACGTTGGCGACCATTTCCAGGAAGCGGGCATGCTCCTTGAGCTGGTTGCGCTCGTCGCTGGACGGCTGGGCGGCGAGCACGCCGGCGATGGTCTGGGCGACCCGGATCGGCACGCCGACGAAGGGGCCGTCGCTGTCGTAGATGCCCAGCTTGCCGCGAAAACGCGGTTCGTCGGTGATGCGGGCGAGGACCACGCTGTCGCCGGCCTCCATGACCATGCCGACCACGCCCTCGCCGGGTCCGTAGCGGATGTCGTCGGTGCGCACGGTACGCAGGCCGTGCACGGCGATGACCTGCTGGTCGCCGGTCTCCGGGTCGGCCAGGGTGACCATGCCGCGTTCCAGGCCGCCGCCTTCATGCAGGGCGCTCAACAGGCCGGCCAGGGTCTCCTTCAGGTTGAGGGAACGGGACAGCACCTGGCTGACCTGGAACAGGGTGTCCAGCTGGGCTTCCAGTTGTTCGTTCCGGCGTCTCAGGCCGGTATCGCGGCTGTAGATATCCATGGTCGCCGCCTTATGTCGTCGGGAGTTGTACGCGGGCCCGGCAGCCGCCGTCGGGGGCGCTGGTCAGCTCGATCAGGCCGCCGTGGCCGATGACCACTTCCTGGGCGGCGGACAGGCCCATGCCGATGTGTTGCCGGCCGGCGCCCTTGGTGGTGAAGAAGGGCTCGAACACCTTGTAGCGCCACTCTTCCGGGATGCCGGGACCGCTGTCCTCGACCACCACCTCGACCCAGTCCGGGTCGGCCTGGGTGGCGAGCCGTAATTCGCGGCGGTCTTCCCGGCTCTCGTGGATGGCGTCGATGGCGTTTTCCAGCAGGGCCTTGAACAGGGTGGCCAGCCGGGTCGGCCGGCCGGAGATCAGCGGCAGGTCGGCCGGCTGCCAGGTCACCGTGATGCCGTCGGCCAGCAGGCGCGGCGTGAGCAGGCGCAACAGATCCTTGAGCAGGGCGTTGAGATCGACCGGCCCGATGGTCTCGTCGGACTGGCTGGGGACGCAGGCGCGCAGGGTGTCCAGGGTGCGGTTGCCGCTGACCAGCGCCTCTTCCAGGCTGGCCGTGAAGGCCTCGGCCATGGTGCCGTCCGGCTGACGCTCGATCATGCGCACCGCCGCCGCCAGCATGTTGAACGGCGTCTGCAACTGGAAGATGGCGCCGGACAGGGTCTCGCGCAGGCCCTGGATGCGCTCCTGCTCGGCCAGCACGGCGCGCAGGGCGTTGACCCGGATGGCCTCCTGCTGCTCTTTCAGGGCCGTAATATCCTGAATCACCAACAACATGTACTGGCGCCGGGCCGGCTCGTAGAAGGCATCGGCGCTGCCGTCCTGCTCGTCGATCCAGGTGCCGGAGCAGGCAAACCAGCGCGTCTTCCGGCCGTCAACGGCGTGGCGGACCTCGCGCCCGGCGAAACCACGCCCACTGTAACGGGCGCGTTCGAACAGCTCGCCCAGATCGGCGCGCAAGGCGGCCAGCAGGGTGGCGGCCGGCTCCGGCCCCAGTTCGCCGATCAGCTTCTTGTATTCCTGGTTGTCGAGGACCACGCGCTCACGCTCGTCGAGCATGACGATGGCCACCGGGGCGGCGTCGACCACCGACTCGATCTGGGTCTTCTGGTTCTGGACCTGGCGCTCCAGCCGGTGCACCTCGGTGACGTCGCGATGCATGCCCAGGTAGTGGCTGGTCTTGCCCGCCGCATCGACCACCGGGGTGATGGTGAGCTCGGCCAGATAGCGGCTGCCGTCCTTGCGCCGGTTCACCAGCAGGCCGTTCCACGGCCGCTGGCGCAGTATCTGCGCCCACAGGGTCTCGTAGACCAGCATGGGCGTGACCTTGTAGGACAGCACGGATTCGTTCTGGCCGAGTATCTCGTCGCCGGCATAGCCGGTCACCCGCTGGAAGGTCGGGTTGCAGTACAGGATGCGGGCCTTGGCATCGGTGATCGAGATGGCCAGGGCGGCCTGCTCGACCGCCAGGCGGAAAACCTCCGCCGGGATGTCGGGGGCAGGCGCCCGGCCAGGGCCCAGGTAACCAGTTTCAGACATGAAATGCACTTTTTTCATTTCGACACCGAAACCTTTAGCAACTACCGTGCCGAAAACAGAAACCCTTGTCGGGCCAAGGTTTGTCGCTTCCCTTGTCATTTTTCCGACAGCCGGGCGGCCCTTGGAAGCAGCACGACAAGACATCGACGCCCTGTTTTGGTGCCGACCCGCGCAAAGCCTTGAATTTCCGGACTCCCGGTACGCCCTGCGAAGCTGGCACGTGAAATGCACTGGACTCGGCAGGAGGCCCATGACCGTGACCGAATACCTGCTGCTACTCATCTCCACCACCTTGGTGAACAACGTCGTCCTGGTGAAATTCCTGGGACTGTGCCCGTTCATGGGCATCTCGAAGAAGGTCGACACCGCCATCAGCATGGGCCTGGCGACCACCTTCGTGATGACCATGGCCTCGGCATCGTGCTGGTTGCTCGAGCATTGGCTGCTCATGCCCCTGGGCATCGAGTACCTGCGCATCCTGGTCTACATCCTGGTGATCGCGGCCGTGGTGCAGTTCACCGAGATGGTGGTGCGCAAGATGAACCCGGCCCTGTACCAGGTGCTGGGCATCTACCTGCCGCTGATCACCACCAACTGCGCGGTCCTGGGCGTACCCCTGATCGCCACCCAGGAGAACCAGCCCTTCATCCACAGCCTGCTGTTCGGCTTCGGCTCGGCGCTCGGCTTCACCCTGGTCCTGGCCCTGTTCGCCGGCCTGCGCGAGCGCCTGGCGCTGGCCCGGGTGCCCGGCGCCTTCACAGGCGCGCCGATCGGCTTCATCACCGCCAGCCTGCTGGCCCTGGCCTTCATGGGCTTCGCCGGCCTGGTCGGCCACTGAGAGGAGGAGACCGCATGTTCATCGCCGTCGCCAGCCTGACCACACTGGGCCTCGCCCTCGGCCTCATGCTGGGCTTCGCCGCCCGCAAACTGGCCGTCGAGGGCAACGCCCTGGTGGCGGAGATCCAGGCCATCCTGCCCGGTTCGCAATGCGGCCAGTGCGGCTTCCCCGGCTGCGCCGGCGCCGCCCAGGCCCTGGCCGAGGGCCAGGCCCCGGTGACCCTGTGCCCGCCCGGCGGCCGCGAGGTGGTCGCCGCCCTGGCCCTCAAGCTGGGCGTCGAGGTCAACCTGTCCGGGGTACAGGAGAGCGTGCCCAGCATCGCCGAGGTACGCGAGGAACTGTGTATCGGCTGCACCCGCTGCTACAAGGTCTGTCCCACCGACGCCATCCTCGGATCCGCCAAGCACATCCACGCCGTTTTCCGCGAGGCCTGCACGGCCTGCGGCAAGTGCGTCGACGCCTGTCCGACCGAGGCCATCCTGATGCGCCCGATCCCGGTCACCCTGCAGACCTGGTACTGGCAGAAACCCGAAGCCATGGGAGCGGCAGCATGACCATGAACCTATTCTCCCGCCTGAAACCGCGCGGCGGCGTCCACCCCGAAGGCCGCAAGGAGCTCTCGGCCGACGCGCCGATCTGCGCCCTGCCCATGCCGCCGCGCTTGTACGTCAGCCTGCAGCAGCATATCGGCGCCCCGGCCAACCCGGTGGTCGCGGTGGGCGACAAGGTGCTCAAGGGCCAGCTCATCGCCGCCAGCCAAGGCATGATCTCGGCCCCGGTGCATGCGCCCACTTCCGGCCGCGTGGTCGCGGTGGCCGACTATCCGGCCCCGCACCCGTCCGGCCTGCCGGTACCCACCATCACCATCGAGGCGGACGGCTACGACTGTTGGCAGGATAGCGATCCGCCCGCCGATCCCATGGCCCTGGCGCCCGAGGAGATCGCCAACCGGGTGGGCGCCGCCGGCATCGTCGGCCTGGGCGGCGCGGCCTTCCCGTCGGCGGTCAAGCTCAACCTGTCGCGCAAGAGCGGCGTCACCACCCTGATCATGAACGGCGGCGAGTGCGAGCCCTACCTGACCTGCGACGACCGCCTGATGCGCGATCGCGCCCGCGAGGTGGTGGCCGGCGTGCGCCTGATCCAGCGCGCCGTGGGCGATCCCCAGGTGCTGGTCGGCATCGAGGACAACAAGCCCGAGGCCATCGCCGCCATGCGCGCGGCCGCCGAGGGCACTGGCGTGCATGTCCTGGCCGTGCCCTCGATGTACCCGATGGGCTCGGAAAAGCAGCTCATCCAGGCGCTCACCGGCAAGGAAGTCCCGGCCGGCGGGCGGGCCGCCGACATCGGCATCCTGGTCCACAACGTCGGCACCGCCTACGCCGTGTACGAGGCCCTGCACCATGACCGGCCGCTGGTCAGCCGGGTGGTCACGGTGAGCGGCGGCGCAGTCGCGGTGCCGCGCAACCTGGACGTGCCCATCGGCACCCCGGCCCAGGCCCTGTTCGATTTCTGCGGCGGCTTCGGCACGGTGCCGGCCCGCCTGGTGATGGGCGGCCCGATGATGGGCAACGAATTCAGCAACACCCAGATCCCGATCATCAAGGGCAGCAGCGGCCTGCTCGCCCTCACCGGCAAGGAGATCGGCCGGCCCAGCCCGGCGCCCTGCATCCGCTGCTCGACCTGCGTGCGCGCCTGTCCGGTCGGCCTGCTGCCGCTCGAGATGGTGACCCGCATCCAGGCCTCCGACCTGGCCGCCGCCGTGGACCTGGGCCTGAAGGACTGCATCGCCTGCGGCTCCTGTTCCTACGTCTGCCCGGCCCACATCCCGCTGGTGCATTTCTTCAACTACGCCAAGGGCGACCTGGCCGCCAAGGAACGCGCCAAGCTCAAGCAGGAAGCGACCAAGAAGCTGGCCGATTCGCGTACCGAGCGCATGGACCGGATCGCCCGCGAACGCGAGGAGGCGGCCCGCCAGCGCGCCGCCCGCAAGGCCGCCCAGGAGGCGGCGAAGAAGGCCGCCGAAGCAGCCGAATCCAAGCTGGAGGTAACAACATGACGGCCATCGCCCACGCCCCCCACGCCCATGCCCCGACCTCGGTCGCCAAGGTCATGGCCACGGTCATGGCCGCCCTGGTGCCGGCCACTTTGTACGGCTTCTGGCTCTACGGCTGGCCAGCCATCCTGCTCTGGCTGGCCACCCTGGCCGCCGCCCTGCTCGGCGAGGGCCTGACCCTGCGCCTGCAGGACAAGCCGGCCATGCCCAGCCTGATGGATGGCTCCATCCTCCTCACCGCCTGGCTGCTGGCCCTGTCCCTGCCGCCCTTCGCGCCCTGGTGGATCGGCGTGGTGGGCGGCCTGTTCGCCAGCGTGATCGGCAAGCAGGTGTTCGGCGGCCTGGGCC
Organism: Thiobacillus sp.; assembly: GCA_013335435.1. Classification (GTDB taxonomy): domain Bacteria; phylum Pseudomonadota; class Gammaproteobacteria; order Burkholderiales; family Thiobacillaceae; genus Parasulfuritortus. Next base: position 18,424 of record JAAXVP010000024.1, read on the forward strand.
AGAACGTGTTCAACCCGGCCATGGCGGCACGGGTGATGCTGCTGATCTCGTTCCCGGTCGAGATGACGATGTGGGCCGCGCCGACGCCGATCACCGCCGCCCAGTCACCCGGTCTGCTCGGCGGCCTCGCCATCACCTTCGGCGGCGCCCACTGGGACGCCATGGCCAGCGCCTCCCTGCTCGGCCACGTCAAGACCGAATTCACCCGCGGCGCCGACCTGCTGCACAGCCTGCCCGGCCACTTCGACCTCGGCGCGGCGGCCTGGGGCAGCCGCGCCGGCAGCCTGGGCGAGACCGCCGCGCTGCTGCTGTTGGTTGGCGGCCTGTTCCTGATCGCCCGCCGCATCATCACCTGGCATGCCCCGGCGGCCATGCTGGCGGGCGTCGCGCTACCGGCCCTGATCGGCCATGCCGTCGACCCCGCCCACTTCCTGGGCCTCTGGCCGCACCTGCTCTCGGGCGGCCTGATGCTGGGCGCCTTCTTCATCGCCACCGACCCGGTCACCTCGCCCAATACCGGTGCCGGACAACTGGTGTTCGGCTTCGGCTGCGGCCTCCTGACCTGGCTGATCCGGACCTTCGGCGGCTACCCGGAGGGGGTGGCCTTCGCGGTGATGTTGATGAACGCCGCCAGCCCGATCATCGACCGCTACACCAAGCCGCGCATCTACGGCCGTACCCGCCAGGGCCAGGCGCTGCCCGTGGAACCGGCCAAGAAGGGGGCCTGACCAATGAAACTCGACCAACTGCGCGGCCAGCTCGCCTACCAGGGCATCCTGCTCGGCGGCGTCACCCTGCTCACCGGCGCGGCCCTGGCCATGGCCGACCGCGCCACCGAGGCCGACATCTCCGCGGCCAAGCAGCGCGATATGCAGCAGTCCCTGGCCCAGGTGCTGCCCGGCCAGTACGACAACGACCTGCTCAAGGACACGGTCAAGCTGCCCGGCCCGGACGGCGAGGTGACCGTGTACCGCGCCCGCAAGGCTGGCCAGGTGGCGGCCGTGGTGTTCCAGGTCCAGGGCAACGGCTACGCCGGCCCGGTGGTGAGCATGCTGGGCGTCGACCGCGACGGTCGCATCCTCGGCGTGCGCGTGATCCAGCATAAGGAGACCCCGGGCCTGGGCGACAAGGTCGAGCCGGCCAAGGGCAAGTGGATCTTCGATTTCGACGGCAAGTCCCTGGCTGGGACGCCGGCCGACAAGTTCGCGGTGAAGAAGGACGGCGGCGTGTTCGACCAGTTCGCCGGCGCCACCATCACGCCGCGCGCCGTGGTCAAGGCCGTCAAGGGCGGGCTCGACTTCTTCGCCGCGCATCGCGACGAGATCACCGGAGGCTGACATGAGCAACTATCAAGTCTTCAAGGAAGGCATCTGGAGCCAGAACGTCGTCTTCGCGCAG
>JAAXVP010000283.1:0-3780 GCA_013335435.1 Thiobacillus sp.
TCCTTGGCAGTGAGCTTGAAGCTCAGCGAGATGGCCTGGATCACGCTGTCGTCCGAGGCTTCCTGCATGATGACCAGCCAGTCGCCGCCTGCTCCGTCGCCGTTGTGCTGCTGCAGGCGAAAGGTGCGACGCCGGGCCCCGTGTTCCACGCTCAAGCGCGGGGCCTCGGACATCCACGTGGAACCCTACGAGAAGTCGTTCCGCATCCGCTACCGCGTGGACGGCCTCCTGGTCGAGGCGATGAGCCCGCCGTCGCGGCCGAATACATAGGCGTAGCGCCCGTCGCGGGAGAAGGCTACGTGGGCGTGGGACAGATCGCCCAGCCCGTCGACGGTGCCGAGGCTGGTGTTGTGGCTGTGTTCGACCACCTGCACGCGGCCGGCGGCACGTTCGATGACCACCCCCAGGTCGCCGGTGCCGCGCAGGGCCTCGGGGGGTGTCGTGGCGCAGGCGGAAAGTCCGAGGGCCAGGGTAATGGCGGAAAGCAGGGGGACGGGGCGCATGGTCAGTGTCCGGTAGCGAGGGGCGGGAAGCCCTCTTTGAGGCGGGCGACGATCCAGCCTGCTTCGGCTTCGTTCATGAAGCGCTGCCAGCCGGGCATCGCGGTGCCGGGGCGACCATAAAGAATGGTGGCGACGAGGAATTCGTCGGGCAGATTGGTGAGGCGCGCAGGAAGCAGGTCGGGCCCGAGCCCGCCGGCCAGCCGCATGCCATGGCACGAGCCGCAATCCTGGCGAACCATGTGAACCAGCGCCTGCTGGCGCTCCGGTTGCGGCTCGGCGGCGGGGGCGGCACCCACGGCCAGGGCGGTCAGGCCGAGCAATACCGCCACGTGGAGAATCAGGGATCGGTCCATCTCGCACTCCTTCAGGCAACGCTGCCACAGTAGGTCGACACGGAAGTGGGGTCATTGACCCGAGTCAAGAAGGCCGGGTCAGCGTGGCCGGGCCGGATTTTCGCTATCCTTGGCCGCCGCCCGCCCGAGTTCGCCGATGCCCCAGACCCTTGCCGCCGCTGTTCACAGCGAATCGTTGATCAAGAAAAGCCGCTTTCTTGGCTGCGTACAGCCCATGGCTGATCGCGCCAGTGCGCAGGAGGTGGTGGCGGAATTGCGGGCCCGGCATCCGGGGGCGGCCCATGTGTGCTGGGCCCTGCTGGCCGGCGGTCAGTCGGCGGCGGTGGATGACGGCGAGCCGGGCGGCACGGCTGGACGGCCGATGCTCGACGTACTGCGGCACCAGGACCTGGAAGGGGTGCTGGCGACGGTGGTGCGCTACTACGGCGGGGTACGGCTGGGTGCTGGCGGCCTGGTGCGGGCCTATACCGACAGCGTGGCGCAGGCGCTGCTGAAGGCCGACAAGGTGCCCATCGTGCGTTTGACGGCTCTGCGTTGCCAGGTGCCCTACGCGCAGGAAGGGCTGATCCGGCGCGAACTGGAGGGCACCGGGGCGAGCCTGCAGGGCGTGGTGCATGGCGCCCTGGTGGAATTCGTCTTCAGCCTGCCGGAGGCTGCGGCCGCAGCCCTGGTGGCGCGCCTCAACGAGGCCTGCCACGGCCGCATCGGCTGGCTGGAGTGAGCTGCCTCAGCTCTTGAGGATCCACTCGACGACGCCCTTCAGGTCGCCATCGCTGATCTTGTCGGCTGCGTTGGGCGGCATCGGGATCGGGCCCCAAACACCGGCACCGCCCTTGCGAACCTTGTCGCTGAGCTTGGCGACGGCATCGCCCTGGCCCTTGTACTTGGCGGCGATGTCCTTGAACGCCGGGCCGACGAGCTTCTTGTCGACGCTATGGCAGGCCATGCAGCCGGCCTTCTGGGCGGCCGGAGGGGGAGGGTCGGCGGCGAGGATGCTGCTGCTGGCGGCGGTGGCCAGCAGGGCGGCCAGGATAAGCGGATATTTCATTTTGATCTCCTTGTCAGCAGGATGCCGCTGGCCGGTTATCCGGCCGGCGGCATCAACGACGATCAGTAGATGTCGTGCTGGGTGTTATAGAGGTTGAAGTGGCCGGTCGGCGTGACAATGCGCGGATCCTTGATGACGGCCTTCAGCTTCAGGGTCTTGTCATCCACGACGACGATGGCGGATTCCTTGTTCTTGGCACTCCACACCGAGAACCATACTTCGTCGCCCGCCTTGTTGTACTCGGGCTGAACCACGCGCTTGGCGCCGTCATCCTTCAGACCGGCCCATTCGGCGATCGGCAGGGTCGTGTAGCCGGCGGCCAGGTTGTTGATGTCGTAAACAGCAACCGACTGGGACAGCTTCGGATCCGGATTGAGCGGGGTGTCGGAGTACAGGTGCTTGGACTTCGGGTGGCTCTTGATGAACAGTGCGCCGCCGCCCGGGCCCTTGATCGACTCGACCATCTTCCAGGCGTATTGCTTGTGCTTGACCGGATCGGTACCGATCAGGGCGATGGTGTCGTCGCCCAGGTGACCGGTGGACCACACGGGGCCGTACTTCGGATGGATGAAGTTGGCGCCGCGGCCCGGGTGGGGGATCTTGCCCACATCGATGAGGCCGGCCAGCTTGCCATCCTTCATGTCGATGGCGCCGATCTGGTTGGACTGGTTGGCGGCGACCATGAAGTAGCGCTTGGTGCTGTCGAGGCCGCCGTCATGCAGGTACTTGGCGACCGGAATTTCCTTGGTCGAGATGGCGTTCAGGTCGGTGTAGTTGACCAGCAGGGTCTTGCCGGTTTCCTTCACGTTGACCAGGAATTCCGGCTTGAAGTGCGAGGCCACGATGGAGGCGACGCGCGGTTCCGGGTGGAATTCCTGATCGCCGACGGTCATGCCGCGGGTGGCCATGATCTTCAGCGGCTCGAGCGTGTCGCCGTCCATGATCACGTACTGGGGCGGCCAGTAGGAGCCGGCGATGGCCAGCTTGTCTTCGTAACCCTTGAACTTGGAGGTTTCGACCGAACGGGCTTCGAGACCGGTGCGGATCTCGGCGACGTTGTCCGGCTTTTCCATCCACAAGTCGATCATGTTGATCTTGGCGTCGCGGCCGATCACGAACAGATAGCGGCCGGAGGCGGAGATGCGGGAAATGTGCACCGCGTAGCCGGTCTTGACGATGTTGATGATCTTCTTGGTGTCGCCGTCGATGAGTGCAACTTCACCCGTGTCGCGCAGGGTGGTCGAGAAGATGTTCTCGATGTTGTAGTTGTTCATCTTCTTCTTCGGCCGCTGGTCCGGCGGAATGATGACCTTCCAGGTGGCCTTCATGTCCTTCAGGCCGAACTCCGGCGGCTGCGGCGGGGTTTGCTGCACGTAGCGGGCCATCAGGTCCACTTCGTCGTCGTTCAGTTCGCCCGAGGTGCCCCAGTTGGGCATGCCGGCCGGGGAGCCGTACTTGATGAAGACCTTCAGGTAGTCGGTGCCGGCGGCCAGGGTCTTGTCGGTGGTCAGCGGCTTGCCGGTGGCGCCCTTGCGCAGTACGCCGTGACAGCCCGCACAGCGCTCGAAGTAGATCTGGCGAGCCTTGTCGAACTCCGCCTTGGTCATCGGCGGGGCCTTCGGGTTGATGTCCTGATACATCTCCACATCTGCGAGGGGCGACCCGGCAGACTGGTACTTGGCTTCAGGTGCGCTGGTAGTTGTCTTTGCCTCTTCGGCGAAAGCTTGCGAGAGGGCCAGCGGCAGCAAGGCCACGGCAATCGCTCCGGTCTTCCACATTTTCATCGTGCATCTCCCTTGTATTGAACCCAACGAGCGGCCTATCCCGCTTGCGGCGAAGAGTGCGCCCGGTGCCTATTACCCTTCCTTGACTGGGG
>JAAXVP010000283.1:3790-4498 GCA_013335435.1 Thiobacillus sp.
GCCACCCGGCTGATAGATTGCGGCCGTCATGATCCCGGGAGTTCCGTCGTGCCTCCGTCCTTTACCGCCAGTCTTGCGATCCCTGCCGCCGGCGCCTTGCGCGTCTTTCTCGATCAGCTCGTCGGTGGCCGCGGCAGCGGCTTGCCGGACGCAGCCCGTCCGGGCACATCCGGTGCTGCCGGAGGGGGGCGGGTGGCGCTGGTCGGTGCCGGTCCGGGCGACCCGGAACTGCTCACCCTGCGCGCTGCCCGCCTGATCGCCCATGCGGACACCCTGGTGGTTGATCACCTGGTCAGCGAAGGGGTGCTGGAGCTGGCCAACCCGGCGGCCGAAGTCATCTACGTGGGCAAGGAAGCGGGTCATCACACGCTGCCCCAGGAAGACATCAACCAGCTGCTGGTGCGCCTGGCCCGCGAGGGTCGGCAGGTGGTGCGCCTGAAGGGCGGTGATCCCTTCATCTTCGGCCGTGGTGGTGAGGAGCTGGAAGAGCTGCTCGAAGCCGGCATTCCCTTTGAAGTGGTGCCGGGTATTACCGCCGCCTGCGGGGTGGCGGCCTATGCCGGCATTCCGCTGACCCACCGCGATTACGCCCAGTCGGTGGTGTTTGCCACCGGCCACCGGCGCGCCGGTGAGTCGTCCCTCGACTGGGTGGCGCTGGCCCGGCCGCGCCAGACGGCGGTGATCTACATGGGCGTGGGCATGTTGCTG
>JAAXVP010000025.1 GCA_013335435.1 Thiobacillus sp.
GCGCCACAGGCCGGACACTGGGCCGGCCCGGCCGCGCCGTCGACGGGGTGGCCGCAGGCGACACAGAACTTCGCCCCGGCCGCCAGGGTCGCCCCGCAACCCGCACATTTCGCCTCGCCGGCCTGGGCTGCCGCCATGGCCGCGCCGCATTCCGTACAGAACCGGCTTTCGTCCGGATTCTCGGCACCGCAGGATGAGCATTTCAGCATTTCGTCACCCCCGAAACAAGAATGGCATGGACCCGTACCCGGCCCGTCTCAGATCAGTTTCCGCCGGCCCTTGTTGAGCAGGCGCAGGCCCCAGATGCCGATCGTCAGCAGCCCGCCGTTGAGCATGATCTCCTGCAGGCTGCCGTGGAAAAGGAACAGGGCGAGGCCACCGACCACGGCATTGGCGAGCAGGGCATTCTTCGCCATCCCGGTTTCGCCCTGTTCGAGTTGCACCGCGGCGAATCCCGACAGGCCGGCGAGGACGCCGTCGAGGACGAGCAGGAAGGTCGACGTGGAGGTGTCGGCATACGGTCCCATGTAGGCCTGCATGGTTTCCATGCTGCTGTAGTTCAGGAAGGCCGCGTAGGCGATCACCGCGATCGCCACCCAAAGCAATACCTTGACCGTGTGCAGGTCGTCGCTTCGTCCACCCGGGCCGCCGCCAAGACCGCCGTTGGTCGACCCGCCGCCGCTCGTCGCGTCCGTCAGGGAGCGGCCGCATTGCTTGCAGAACCTGCTGCCGGGCGGGTTCTCCGCGCCGCAGCCCGGACACTTGCCGGCCACCGGCAACGGCGCGCCGCAACGGGCGCAAAAACGGCTCTCCGCCGGGTTCTCGAAACCGCATTTTGGGCATCCCGCCATGGCAACCTCCGTGCTTTCCAACCGCGATCCCCGACAAAACATGAACACCTCTTTTTGTCTTCATTTCCAATATAGGTTGGCCTATACAAACAGTGCCAATCACCAGGCAAACGGGTGAAAAAAGGTAGGTATTCCCCCTCATTCCGAGCGGCAGGTGCATGATGTTCTGCACGAATTGCGGTGCCACGCTTCCCGACCAGGCCAAGTTCTGCAACCGGTGCGGCCAGGCCGTGCAAGTCGCCCTGCGACCGCTCTGCCTGGCCTGCGGCGCGCCCCTGGCGGACCGGAGCGCACCCTGCGCCAGTTGCGGCGCGCGCCACCGGACCTGCACGAAATGCGGCCGCCTCCTGCCCGTATCGGCGCTCGTCTGCACCGGTTGCGCCGCCCTGCTCGACACGGCGCCGGCCTACGCCCTGGCGGCGGAGGAGTTCGAGCACCCGGCCATGCAGCAGGTCAACCAGACCCTGCGCCAGTCGATCATCCTGAACCAGATGGCGGAGTCGATCTCGGCCAGGGTGGGCAAGCCCTGGTACGAATCCTGTTTCAACAGCGTCCAGGTCACCGACAAGCAGTACGCCAAGCTGGGCGAACTGGCGGCGATCGCGGCGCGCCGGATCGGCTTCGCCCGCGTGCCGTCCGTGTATATCGAGGCCGACCGCGGCTACCAGTCGAACACCTACGGCTCGGAGGCGGACGCCTTCGTCAACGTCGGCATGTTCCTGCCCAAGCTGCTGGCCGACCGGGAACTGCTGTTCATCCTCGGCCACGAATTCGGCCACCTGCTCTGCCGCCATGCCCTGTGGATGACGGTGAGCCTGTTCCTGTGCGGCCAATCGCGCAGCAACATCATGTCGGAGGGCCTCCTGGCCCTGCTCAGCAACCCGCTCAAGATCCTGGAGAGCGGGGTGGAGTCGATGATCATGAACTGGATGCGGGTCGCCGACCTGACCGCCGACCGGGCCGCCCTGCTGGTCTGCGGCGACATCTCGGTGGCCCGGCGCACCCTGTTCCTGCTCTATTTCAAGTCGCGCCGGGAACTGGAAGAGGTCGACGTCGAGGCCTGGGCCAGGCAGCAGGAGAACCAGGACGCCGCCATGGCGGAGGTCAGCCAGATCATGACCTCGGCGACGCCCTACCTCGGCCTGCGCCTGCGCGCCCTGGGCGAGTTCTACGCCTCGCCGCGCTACGGCCAGTTGCGCGACAAGGTGGAGGCCGGCTGCGGCCTGGCCCTGGCCGACCTGTTCGACGCCAAGGGCGCCCTGGCCAAGTACGCCAAGCCGGCCAAGCCCGCGCCCGCCGCTACCAATCGGGCACCGCCGGACGGCGGTACGGCGGTCAAGGCCGTGCGACGCAAGGTCAAGGTGGTCGAGGGCGCCTGCCCGAAATGCGGCCGGCGCTTTGCCCGGCCGCTGGAGGCACTGCCGGACGGCCAGGTGGTCGAACTGCGCTGCCAGGGCTGCCGGGCCAAGTTCAAGATCAACCTGGGCGGCCTGCGCCTGCCCGCGGCGGTCGAGCCGCGTAGCCTGCCCCCGGATACGGAGGAATCATCATGACCGCGCCCGACATGACATTGCAGAACCTGGCCCGGCTCGGCGCCGCCCCGGCGGACGGCGAAACGGCGGCCCTGCCGATGGCCCGCATGCTGGACACCGACGGCGACGGTCGCGCCGACCTGTTCCTGGTCGACTTCGACCTGGACGGCAAGGTGGATGGGGTCGTGCGCGCCCTCGACCTGGACGGCGACGGCCGTAGCGATCTCTACGTCAACTACGACGAGGACGGCAACATCGAGTCGGTCGGCCGCATCGACCCGGAGACCGGGGACTACGAGGTGGTCGCCGAGGACATGGACGGCTTCGCGGATTATTTGTCGTCCCTCGACCTGGCCGCTGCCGGGCCGCCCGACGCCGCCCTGTTCACGGGCCTGGACGATCCCTATTTCGAGACCGCGTTCGGGACCATGGGCACCGAGGTACCCGACGATGACGACGCGGGCTTCGCCGACGTCAGCCTGCGCGAGATGGACGCGGACGACTACGCCGCCCTGGCGGACGCCGGCCAGGACGAGGGCGAACCGGCCATGGAAGTGTCCGCGCGGGTGGTCGAGATCGAGGACTACAGCGGCGACGGCTCCGGCCTGCATGCCAAGGTGGACAGCGACGGCGACGGCTTCGCGGACGACGACGTGCTCCTGTCCCGCACCTCCGACGGCGCCTGGCACGGCGACATCGACCGGGACGGCTATTCCGAGGCCGTCGCCTTCGACGCCGACGGCGACGGTCGCATCGAGCGCGTCGACACCGCGGGCAACGGCTCGTCCACCGACACGGTCGGTGCCGAACAGGTGATGGACCCGGCCGACGGCGAACTGGTCGACCGCTATCCGGGCGACGACGCCGGCGCAACAGAATATGGCAGCGACGCGGGCTATATCGATGCCGATGCCGGCACCGGCGACCTCGAAACCGAGCCCGAGGCGGAGGCGGGTACAACCACGCCGGACACCACGCCACCGCCGGAGGAAGACACCGATACGGTTTGAAGCGCCCTGGCGCTTCAGGGAAACCAAATTCGTCATCCCCGCGAAAACGGCGCTTCGGCGTCCCGACCTGACCGGGTTCCCGCCTACGGCGGAACGGCGAAACCGGGCAATCCCGCTACAGCGGCACCACCACCGCCACCGCACAGCCTCCCCCAGCCGGGCTTTCCCGAGACAGGCTGCCGCCCAGGCGGCCGGCACGCATCTCCATGTTGCGTACGCCGCGGCCGGACTTGTGCTCGCCGGCGCAGCCGCGGCCGTCGTCACGCACGGTCAGGCTGAGTTGGCCGGCGCAGCGTTCCAGGTCGACCGTGACCCGGTGCGCCCCGGCGTGGCGGATGACGTTGCTCACCGCCTCGCGCAGGATGCGGCCGAGGTCGAGCGCCTGCGGCCGGGTCAGGCGCAGGGCATCGAGGTCGCCGGCCTGGTGCCAGTCGAGGGCGATACCGGCATCGCCCAGGCGCTTCTCGCACTCCACGCGCCAGTCGGCCACCACCTCTTCCAGTTCGAAGCTGTCGGCGCCGGTGCGCGAGACCACGTCGCGCAGATCCTGCAGGGCGGAGCGGGCGAGGTCAGCATCCTCCGCAGTGGCGGAACGGTAGACCAGGGAAAGCAGCTTGGCGCCGACGTCGTCGTGCAGGTCGCGGTAGATGCGCTCGCGCTCCTCGGCCACCGCCTGTTCGGTCTCCAGTTCGCGCATGCGGCTGTAGCTGGCGCGCAGTTCGGCCTGCTTGGCCTCGACCCGATCCTCCAACTGGTCGTTGAGTTGCTCGAATTCGTTCAGCACGCGCACGAAGCGGCCGGTCATGATCAGGCCGATGGCCAGGAAGATCAGGGGCGCGCTGTAGTGGAGCAGGAAGATGTCGTTGAGCGGCCAGTGGCCGGCCTGCCGGCTCCAGATGTGCTGGCTGTGGATCAGCCAGTCGTGCATGGCCAGGACCACCACCAGGCCCATGGCGGCGACCAGCCAGCGCGCCTCCCGGTTGCCCCGCTTGATCCCGGCGCGCATGAGCAGCAGCAGGGTGGCCACGGCGCAGGCCAGGGTAAACAGGTGCCAGGCGGCGGTGAGGCCCAGGTAATAGGCCGGCGGCGCCAGCCACAGGCTGGCCGGCGCCAGGACCACCCCGGCCCAGAGCGCGCCGACCAGGCGCCGGCCGCCGGCGGAGACGAAACGCAGCAGGGAGATGAGCAGGAAGCCGGAAAAGACCTGGAAGCCGGCGTTGACCAGGATCTCCCAGTCGGCGGTCGGCAGGGGCACGTCGCGCAGGTACAGGTTGCTCGACTGCGCCGCCCAGACCAGGGCCGAGACGCCGAAATAGGCATAGGCGGTGTCCCGGCGCCGGCGCAGCCACAGGCTCAGGGCCAGGACGCCGATGGCGGCGATCAACAGGGTGGCGGTCTGGTTGACCGTGATGTTGAGGAAGTAGGCGCGCTCGTAGCGTTCGCGCAAGGCCGCCTCCGGCCCGACCATGACCGGGTGCAGGGCGGCCTGGGTATAGGCGTGGCCGCGCAGGCGGATGTACAGGACGTTGTCGCCCGCACGCAGCAGGCCGGGCGGCACCAGGAACAGCAGGGGCCGGTTCCAGTTGCGCGCCACCGGTTCCTCGAAGCGGCCGCCGCCGCCGATCGCCACGCCGTTCAGCCAGACCTGGGCATTCATGATCAGCTTGGCCAGGTAGACGGCCTGGAGGGGGTCGTGGCGGGCCGAGACGGCAAAATGGATCCGGTACCAGCCGCGTTCGCCGGCGGCCTCCGGCCGGCTGGCGCGCCACTGGTCGGGCAGCGCGACCGGCTGCCAGGCGGCGGAGTCGGGTGGCGGCTGGGGACTGTCGTCGAAGACGAAATCGGCCCGGTCCAGGGTCCGTACCGCCTCGGCATGCGCCCCGGCCAACAGCGCCAGCATGAGGACCAGACCAAGGAGCAGGCGCATGGCCGGGATCAGAAGAAGCTGGTGACGCGCAGGTAGACGTCGCGCACGTCGACGAAGTTGCGCCCCCGGAAGGCGTCCTGCATCTCCAGCTTGACGATCAGGGGCAGCGGCATGCGGCCGGCGCGCCAGGCGTTGACGCCGCTCCAGGTCACGCCGACCCGGTACTGGTCGGCCAGGGTGTCGGTGTTGGCCGAGAGGAAGCCGGTATCGGTACCGATCTTCGAGGTATAGCGGTCGGGCCGTTCCTGGTAGCGGTGCCAGGTCGCCGAGATGCGCCAGTCGCCGAGGGACTTGCCCAACTCCATGTCCCATTCCCAGTAGTTGCCGAGGTTGCGCTCCAGGCGTTCCTTGGTCGCCGTGGTCAACGGGTTGCCCGGCCGCATGGTCACCTCGTCCGCCAGTTGTACCTGGTATTCGGCCAGCAGGCGCAGGTCGAAACCGGCGCCGAGGTCGCGGAAGTATTCCAGGCGGTAGCGCAGGTCGGTGCTGCCGTCGCCGGGCGGCACGTCGGCGAGATCGTCCGGGTCGTCGGCCGGGGAGACGCCGAAACGCACCCCGAAGCCGAGGATGGCGCTGTCATGGTCCGATTTGTGGAAGCGCCAGAGGGCGCCCACGGTGGGGTCGCCCAGGCCGGACGACTCGGTGCCGCGCAGGGGCTTGTAGCCGAGCACGCCGGTCAGCACGGCCTGCAGGCCGTCGCTGCCGATGCCGCCGTCGACCGACATGCGCAGCTTGGTGCGGGTGCGCGCGAACGGCACGATGGCGCCCACCGTGAGATCCTCGGTGACACCGTAGCCGAACATCAGCTCGCCGTATTCGGTGACCACCTTGGTGTCGAGGTTGAGGGTGCCGGCCAGGCCGAGCGCCGCCAGGTCGAGGCCGTCGTAGCCCTGGTCGTAGTCGACCCGGCGGCCGTCGTCGTCGTAGCGGCGATCGTAGCCGTTGCGCAACACGGTCAGGCGCGCGGCCCAGTGGCCGGCCGGGGCCATGCCGTCGAGGGCGTGCAGGCTGGCGGTGGGAATATCGTTCGCCGCGGCCTGGACGGGCATGGCGATCAGGCACAGCAGGCCGGTACCGGCCCGGATTCTTGTCGTTGTCGGCATGATGGTGTGCAGTTAGGCGCGGGACGTTGGCGACAGGGATATTTTCCGGCCTATTTTAGCAGTCTGTCGGACTTTGGCCGTGGGTGCGCCCATAGTCCGACAGACTGCCAACAGCCGGCACCCCGCGTTCTGGGGGGGTGATTCGCGCCCCGCGCCGGGTATCATGCGGCGGAAAACACTAGGGATACACATGCGCACGGGTTTCATCCTGGAAGACTTGCCGGAATCCCAGGCCTGGCTGAGCCGGGCCCTGGCCACCAGCTTTCCCGGCATCGCCGTCGACACCGCCTACACGCTCGCCGAGGCGCGCGCCAAGCTGGCCGGCGGGCCGCGCCCGGACATCGCCCTCATCGACCTGGGCCTCCCGGACGGCTCCGGGGTGGAGATCATCGAACTGATCCAGCGCCTCTACCCGACCACCCTGTGCGTGGTCGCCAGCATCTACGACGACGACGGCCACGTCTTCCCGGCCCTGCGCGCCGGGGCGCGCGGCTACCTGCTCAAGGACCAGCCGGTCGAGCGCATCGTCGAGGCCCTGAACGGCATCGCCGCCGGCGAGCCGCCCCTGTCGCCCGCCATCGCCCGGCGCATGCTGGCCTTCTTCCGCCCGGAGGCTGCGGCCGCGCCCGAGGCCGAGCTGACCGGGCGCGAGACCGAGGTCCTGCGTTTCATCGCCAAGGGCATGACCCAGGCCGAGACCGCCCGCCTATTGGGCATCTCCCAGCACACCGTGGCCGGCTACGTGAAGGAGCTGTACCGCAAGCTCAACGTCTCCTCGCGTGCCGAGGCGGCGCTGCGGGCGCGCGACATGGGGCTGGTCTGAGGCGCCGGTCGGCGCACAATTTCCGCCGCTGTTACGCAATTTCCGCCATGATTGCGGTTTTACCCATATTGGCACCGGCATGACCCCCGACCCGCAAGCGTCCGTCGCCCGAGGCACCCGACTCCGTTGATGGAACAGCGCCGCCTGGCCCCCATCCTGAAAGTGCTCGGCATCGTGATCGCCGTATTCGGCCTCATGATGCTGCTGCCGCTGGTCGTCTCTCTAGCCCTGGGCGACGACGCCCAGCAGGCCTACGACATGGCGGTCGCCGCCACGATCCTGGTCGGCCTGGCCCTGTGGCTGGTCAACCACCGCGACCGGAGCGAACTGAAATACCGCGACGGCTTCCTGCTGGTGGTCCTGATCTGGACCCTGCTGCCCATCTTCGCGGCCCTGCCTCTGCTCTTCTACCTGCCCGCCCTGTCGTTCACCGACGCCTATTTCGAGACCATGTCCGGGCTCACCACCACAGGCGCCACGATACTGTCGGGCCTCGACGCCATGGCCCCGTCGATCAACCTCTGGCGCGCCCAGTTGCACCTGATCGGCGGCATGGGCGTGATCGTGCTGGTGACCGCCATCCTGCCCCTGCTGGGCGTCGGCGGCCGCCAGATGTTGAAGGCCGAGTCGCCCACCCCGATGAAGGACGAGAAGCTGACCCCGCGCATGGCGGAAACCGCCAGGGGCCTATGGGTGGTCTACCTGGCCATCACCCTGGCCTGCGTCGGCGCCTTCCGGCTCGGCGGCATGCCCTGGATCGACGCCCTGATCCACGCCTTCTCGGTCATGGGCCTGGGCGGCTTTTCCTCGCACGACGCCAGCTTCGGCTATTTCAACTCGGTGCCGCTGGAAATGATCGCCATGGCATTCGCGCTGATTGCCGGGATCAACTTCTCCACCCATTTCATGGCCCTGCACCATCGCAACCTGAGGCCCTACCGGTTCGACCCGGAGGTGCGCTGGTTCCTGGCCGCGGTGCTCGGTTCCTGCCTGATGCTGGGGCTCTTCCTCTGGCTCAATGGCGTATACGCCGACTTCCCGACCGCGCTGCGCTATGCCAGCTTCAACACCATCTCGATGGCCACCACGCTCGGCCTGGCGACGACCGACTTCAACCTGTGGCCCTACTTCACCGGCCTGTGGATGCTTTTGTTGTGCAGCTTCAGTTCGAGCGCCGGTTCGACGGGCGGCGGCATCAAGATGATGCGTGCCATCCTGCTCTACAAGCAGGTCAGCCGGGAAATGCGAAAGCTGTTGCACCCGCGCGCCGAGATCCCGGTCAAACTGGGCGCCACGGTGGTGCCGAACAAGATCATGTACGCGGTGCTGGCCTTCTTCTTCATCTACGTCGCCGCCATCGTGGTCATGACCTTCCTGCTCGGCGCCAGCGGCCTCGACGTCCTCACCGCCTTCACCGCGGTAGTCGCCACCATCAACAACACCGGCCCCGGCCTGGGACAGGTCGGCCCGGCCACCACCTATGCCATCCTGACCGACTTCCAGACCTGGGTATGCACCTTCTCCATGCTGCTCGGCCGCCTGGAACTGTTCACCCTGCTGGTGGTGCTGACGCCCGACTTCTGGCGCAAGTGAGCCAGCCAGACGCGGCCGTCCCGTCATACCGGCGACCGCGGCTATCCAATTACTTGGCATAAGGAGACGCTGATTTATTCGTCATCCCCGCCTAGGCGGGGATCCAGTGCCTTGATTTAACTGGGTTCCCGCCTGCGCGGGAACGACGGAATCGAATAAATCAGCGGTTACTTAACTGGGCTTCCGCCTGCGCGGGCGCGGCGGAACCGAGAATTTCGGCGCTTCGCTAGAGTGCCTTGAGGTCGTAGGGCAGCGGCTCGGCCGGGTAGTCGCCCTGTTCGGCGATGGCCTTGCGCAGGTTGTCGAGGCGCTCCGCCGTGGCCGGGTGGCTGGACAGAAAGGCGGGCAGGTTGCCGTCCTGCTTGGCCAGCTTGGCAAAGAAGCCGAGCAGGCCCTGGGGGGCAATGCCGGCCTGCCTGAGTGCCTTCAGGCCACCCAGGTCGGCCTGCCGCTCCAGGTCGCGGCCGTAGGCCATGCCGCCCAGCTGCTCGGCCATGCCGGCCCAGGCACCGCCCGAGAGATCGCCCATGGCCAGGCTCAACACCGCGCGCCAGCCCAGGCCATAGACCATGTTCTTCAGGGAATGGCGCAACTCGACGTGCTGGACCTCGTGGGCCAGCACCCCGGCCACCTCCTCGGCGTTGCCGGCGGCCTCGATCAGGCCGGTGTAGACCACCACGTAGCCGCCCGGCATGGCGAAGGCGTTGACCTCCGGACTGTCGGCGACGAACCAGCGGTAGCGGTAGTTCGAGCCGGCCGTCAGGCGGGCGCCGATGGCTTGGACCATGGCCGGCGCCGGCCCGGTCTCGATCACTTTCAGGTTGCTCCGCATCTGGGCGAAGGCGAGGTCGCCGAGTTGCTGTTCCTGGGCCAGGCTGATCTTGCCGACGGCCCAGCCGGCGATGCGGTCGGCGTTGGCCAGGAACACGCCGAGCAGGATGAAGGGCAGCGCCACGAACAGGCCGACCAGGGCCATGCCGACCCGGAAACGCAGGCTGCGCGCCCGGTCGCGCCGGCCGTGCTGGTCGAGTTGCGCCGCCAGGGCGGCGGGGGCGCCGGCCAGCAACCGTTCGCCCTCGCCACCGGCGGGCAGCAGGATGGCGGCGGCGGCGCCCTCGGCGGGCCACTCGAGCAGCCACTGGCGGCCGTCGAAGCCGCCGTGCTTCACGGCCAGGCGGTCGGCCGGGATGACCAGTCGGCTGTCGCCGTGCTCGACCCACAGGGCCATGCCGGAAAACCTGGCCCGAGCCGATATCCCGCCGGCATCGAGTCCGGGTGCGAACAAATGTACTTTCACGCTATCCATATCAAATCCTTAACTGCGGCAAGGTCGAGCCGCTTGGCCGTTCCATATAGAATGCCGCCATTCATTTACCGTTTCCCATCATGAACCACGAAATCCTCGACCTGTTCCGCCGCCGTTACGCCTGCCACAGCTTCCTGCGCGACCGCACCATCGCCCAGGCCGACCTCCACGTCGTCCTCGAAGCCGGCCGCCTGTCGCCCTCCTCGTTCGGCCTGGAACACTGGAAGTTCCTGGTGGTCACCGGGTCCGAAGACAAGGCCCGGCTGCAAGCCGCCTGCTTCAACCAGCCCCAGGTCGGCGACGCCGCCTTGGTCCTGGTGATCCTGGCCAAGACCGCCGACCTGCATCCCGACACCGACTACCTCAAGGCCCACCTGGCGCGCGAGTATCCCGGCGCGGCCCTGGCCCCGGCCCTGGACAACTACCGCGGCTTCTACGCCAACACCGACGTCAAGGCCTGGAGCATCAGCCAGTGCCACATCGCCGCCGCCAACATGATGACCGCGGCCACCGCGGTCGGCCTGGATTCCTGCGCCATCGGGGGCTTTCTGCCGGACCCCGTGAAAGATATCCTGGAGATCGACGGCGACCGCTACGAGATCGCCCTGATCCTGCCGCTCGGCTATTGCGCCGAGGCCGCGCCGGAAAAGCTGCGCCTGCCCATGTCGGAGCTGGTGGAATACCGCTGACATTGCGCTGCAGGCGCGCGATGAACCGTCGGATCGGGAACTGGGGCTCACTTCCTATCGAACCGATCCGGATTTCCGTACGTCATCGGATTCGTCATTCCCGCGCAGGCGGGAATCCAGCCTGATTGGACTGGGTCCCCGCCTGCGCGGGGACGACAAGACCTTACGCCATTCGATGGCCGGGTCAATGCCGACATCGCCTCAGTCGAACACCACCGTCTTGTTGCCGTAGACCAGGATGCGGTTGTCGATGTGCCAGCGCACGGCGCGCGACAGCACCACCTTCTCCAGGTCGGCGCCCTTCTGGACCAGGTCTTCCAGATCGTCGCGGTGGCTGATCCGGACCACGTCCTGCTCGATGATCGGGCCGTCGTCCAGGACTTCCGTGACGTAGTGGCTGGTCGCGCCGATCAGCTTGACGCCGCGCTCGAAGGCGCGCTGGTACGGCTTGGCGCCGTGGAAGGCGGGCAGGAAGGAGTGGTGGATGTTGATCACCCGGTTCTGCCAGGCCTTGATGAACTCGGGGGAGAGCACCTGCATGTAGCGCGCCAGGACGATGAAGTCGACGTGGTGAGCCGCCATCAGGGCCATCTGCTGGGCCTCCGCCTCGGCCTTGTTGTCCTTGGTCACGGCGATGTGCTGGAACGGTATCTTGTAGGCCTCGGCCAGCCAGTGGGTATCCGGGTGGTTGCTGACGATGAGGGGGATGTCGCAATACAGCTCGCCGGCATGGTGGCGGTAGAGCAGGTCGGCCAGGCAATGGTCGAACTTGGACACGAAGATGGCCAGCCTGGGCTTAACCGAGGACAGGGTCAGTCGCCAGGTCATCTCGTGCTTCTCGGCGATCGGGGCGAAGGCCTCCTCGAAGCGGTGCAGGCCCAGCTCGAAACCGTCCAGGTCCCATTCCACGCGCATCAGGAACAGGCCGGCGACGTTGTCCTGGTGCTGGTCGGCGTGGACGATGTTGGCGTTATGGGCCAGCAGGAAATCGGCGATGGCGGCGACCAGACCCTTGCGGTCGGGGCAGGACACCAGCAGGCAGGCGGTATTGCGCATTTTCTAATCAGACAAACGGGCTCGAAGGGGCGCATTTTACGCCATCAGGCCGCCCCTCCGGACCTACTCCCAAGTATTTTCAAGGCTTTCCGGCGGTCTGAAAAAATCGGTTGACGAACCGCCTCGACACACTAGAATTAGCGCCAGATTATCCGGCAAACACTAGATTTAGCGTTTTCTAATACATACCGGGAATCACAAAAATCTGAAAAAACAGAAATCCGAGCCGTTCCGGACCCGATCTGGCGGCGTATTTCGTGCAAAGGAGACCTAGGGATGCAGCTTGCCACCGAATACCAGCCCGCCCAGCCCGTCATCGCGGCCATGCCGACCGAAACCGCCGCCGCTGCGGCCTATGTCGGCTACCAGATCATCCGCCGCAACGGCGCCGTGGTCGTCTTCGAGCCGACCAAGATCGCTATCGCCCTGACCAAGGCCTTCATCGCCGTGAGCGGTGGCCAGGCGGCCGCCTCGGCGCGCATCCGCGAGTTGGTCGAGAACCTGACCCAAAGCGTGGTCCAGGCCCTGCTGCGCCGACAGCCGAACGGCGGCACCTTCCACATCGAGGACATCCAGGACCAGGTCGAACTGGCCCTGATGCGCTCGGGCGAGCACGAAGTCGCCCGCGCCTACGTGCTCTACCGCGAGCGCCGCGCCGAGGAGCGCGCCAAGCAGCGCCAGGAGGCGGCCGAGGAGCACACCCTGTATTGCGTCGAGAACGGCGAGCGCAAGCCGATCGACCTCAAGCGCCTGGCCGCCCTGGTCGGCGCCGCCTGCGAAGGCCTGCCCGAGACCAACCCGCAGGCCATCCTGCAGGCCACCCTGCGCGACATCTACGACGGCGTGCCCAGCGAGGAAGTGCGCAAGTCGCTGATCCTGTCGGCCCGTTCGCAGATCGAGAACGACCCCGACTACTCCCTGGTCACCGCCCGCCTGCTCCTGCACACCATCCGCCGCGAAGTGCTGGGCGAGGACGTCAGCCAGGCCGAGATGGCCACCCGCTACGCCGAATATTTCCCCGAGTACGTCAGGAAGGGCATCGCCGCCGAGCTGCTCGACGAGCGCCTGGCCCAGTACGACCTGGAACGCCTGGCCAAGGCGCTCGACGCCGGCCGCGACAACCAGTTCCAGTACCTCGGCCTGCAGACCCTGTACGACCGCTACTTCCTGCACATCCAGGAGCGCCGCATCGAGCTGCCCCAGGTCTTCTTCATGCGCGTCGCCATGGGCCTGGCCCTCAACGAGATCGACCGCGAGGCGCGCGCCATCGAGTTCTACAACGTGCTGTCCAGCTTCGACTTCATGTCCAGCACGCCTACCCTGTTCAATTCCGGCACCCGGCACAGCCAGCTGTCGTCCTGCTACCTGACCACGATTCCCGATGATTTGGACGGCATCTACCAGGGCATCAAGGAAAACGCCCTGCTGCAGAAGTACGCCGGCGGCGTCGGCAACGACTGGACCTACGTCCGCTCCCTGGGTGCCTACATCAAGGGCACCAACGGCAAGTCGCAAGGCGTGGTGCCCTTCCTCAAGGTCGCCAACGACACCGCCGTGGCGGTCAACCAGGGCGGCAAGCGCAAGGGCGCGGTGTGCGCCTTCCTGGAAACCTGGCACATGGACATCGAGGAATTCCTCGAACTGCGCAAGAACACCGGCGACGACCGCCGCCGCACCCACGACATGAACACCTCCAACTGGGTGCCCGACCTGTTCATGAAGCGGGTCATGGAAAACCAGGAATGGACCCTGTTCTCCCCGTCCGACTGCCCCGACCTGCACGACCTGGTCGGGCGTGCCTTCGAGGCGGCCTACGTTCGTTATGAAGAAAAGGCCGCGCGCGGCGAGATCAAGGTGTTCAAGAAGGTCCAGGCCCTGGGCCTGTGGCGCAAGATGCTGTCCATGCTGTTCGAGACCGGCCACCCCTGGATCACCTTCAAGGACGCCTGCAACGTCCGCTACACCAACCAGCATGTCGGCGTCGTGCACAGCTCCAACCTGTGTACCGAGATCACCCTGCACACCAACGACCACGAGATCGCCGTGTGCAACCTGGGCTCGGTGAACCTGGTCAACCACCTGGGCGCCAACGGTCTGGACTTCGACAAGCTGCACCGCACCATCAAGGTCGCGATGCGCATGCTCGACAACGTCATCGACATCAACTTCTACAACGTCGGCAAGGCGCGCAACTCCAACCTCAAGCACCGCCCGGTCGGCATGGGCATCATGGGTTTCCAGGACGCCCTGCACAAGCTGCGCATCCCCTACGCCTCCAACCAGGCCGTGGAATTCGCCGACCGCGCCATGGAGGCGGTGGCCTACAACGCCTACTGGGCGTCCACCGACCTGGCCGAGGAACGCGGCCGCTACTCCAGCTTCAACGGCTCCCTGTGGTCCCAGGGCATCCTGCCCCAGGACTCCCTGAAGAAGCTGGCCGAGGAACGCGGCGGCTACCTGGAGGCCGATTTCAGCGAGACCCTGGACTGGGCCACCCTGCGCGCCCGCATCCAGAGCGTCGGCATGCGCAACTCCAACTGCCTGGCCATCGCCCCGACGGCGACCATCGCCAACATCGTCGGCGTCTCCGCCTCGATCGAGCCGACCTACCAGAACCTGTTCGTGAAATCGAACCTGTCCGGTGAATTCACGGTGGTCAACCAGTACCTGGTGCGCGACCTCAAGGCCATGAACCTGTGGGATGAGGTCATGGTGGGCGACATCAAGTACTTCGACGGCAGCCTGGCGCGCATCGACCGCATCCCGGCCGAGCTGCGCAGCCTGTACGCCACCGCCTTCGAGATCGACGCCACCTGGCTGATCGAGGCCGGCGCCCGGCGCCAGAAGTGGATCGACCAGGCCCAGAGCCTGAACCTCTACTTCCACGGCGCCTCCGGCAAGAAGTTGGACGAGACCTACAAGCTGGCCTGGCTGCGCGGCCTCAAGACCACCTACTACCTGCGCGCCCTGGGCGCCACCCACGCCGAGAAGTCGACCGGCAAGGGCGGCGAGCTGAACGCGGTGAGTTCCAGTGGCGGCGCCGGCAGCGGCCAGTTCGCGGCGAAGGCCAACCTGCCCGAGCCCGAAATCGTAGGCAAGGCCTGCACCCTGCGCCCCGGCGACCCCGGCTTCGAGGAATGCGAGGCCTGCCAGTAATCGAAAACTTCCCCCTCCGCGCTGCCGCGCACCCTCCTCCGCTTGCGGGGGAGGGCTGGGGTGGGGGGACATGAACAAGACAACAGGAGAATCCAGACATGCTGAACTTCGAAGAAGACATCCCCGCCGCCCCGCGCCTGCAGCCGGTCGCCCCGGCCTTCGACCCGGCCTATCTATCCTTCGGTGTCGGTGCCGCCCCCGCGCCGGCCCAGGCCGACGCCAAATTCCGCCGCGTCCGCGCCGAGGACAAGCGCATCATCAACGCCAACACCGACGTCAACCAGCTGGTCCCGTTCAAGTACAAGTGGGCCTGGGAAAAGTACATCGCCGCCTGCGCCAACCACTGGATGCCGCAGGAAGTGAACATGAGCCGCGACATCGCGCAGTGGAAGGACCCCAACGCCCTGACCGAGGACGAGCGCCTGATCGTCAAGCGCAACCTGGGCTTCTTCGTCACCGCCGACAGCCTGGCCGCCAACAACATCGTGCTCGGCACCTACCGCCAGATCACCGCCCCCGAGTGCCGCCAGTACCTGCTGCGCCAGGCCTTCGAGGAGGCCATCCACACCCACGCCTACCAGTACATCGTCGAGAGCCTGGGCCTGGACGAAGGCGAGATCTTCAACGCCTACCACGAGATCCCGTCGATCCGCGCCAAGGACGAATTCCTGCTCCCCTTCATCGACGCCCTGGCCGACCCCAACTTCAAGACCGGCACCCCGCAGGCCGACCAGACCTTCCTGAAGAGCCTGATCGCCTTCGCCTGCATCATGGAAGGCCTGTTCTTCTACGTCGGCTTCGTGCAGATCCTGGCCATGGGCCGGCAGAACAAGATGACCGGCGCCGCCGAGCAATACCAGTACATCCTGCGCGACGAGTCCATGCACTGCAATTTCGGCATCGACATGATCAACCAGCTCAAGCTGGAAAACCCCGGCCTGTGGACCAACGAATTCAAGGCCGAACTGAAGGCCATCTTCATGAAGGCGGTCGAGCTCGAATACGCCTACGCCGAGGACACCATGCCGCGCGGCGTGCTCGGCCTGAACGCGCCCCAGTTCAAGGAATACCTGCGCTTCATCGCCAACCGCCGGGCCACCCAGATCGGCCTGGACGAGCTCTTCCCCGGGGCCAACAACCCGTTCCCGTGGATGGCCGAGATGATCGACCTGAAGAAGGAAAAAAACTTTTTCGAGACCAGAGTTACGGAGTATCAGACCGGCGGCGCCCTGTCCTGGGACTGATCGGAGGCACCGTCGTCAGTGCAAAGGACCTGGCCCGGATTGCTCAGAACTGGTCTGCCGCCCAGCCGTCCAGATGGGTGCAGGCTTCTTGCGTGGGCGTATTGGTTTCCTTGCCCAGCAGGGGGGTGAGGCAGAGATATTCGTTGCCCTGGCCATCAGACAGGTTGCGCAGGGGCATTTCGCCCAGCTTTTCGTAGCCGCGGGCATCCATCATGATGAACTGGTAATCGTCGCCGACGCAGACCTCGAGCCGGCCGCCGTTGCCGGCACCGTACTTCGCCCACCAGGTTTCGGGATCGGCGCCGTCGTACATGGGCGGCATGGCCGGACCACTGCTCTGATGCCAGGCCATGATGGTGGGGTCGACCATCTGGTTTTCCCTGGCGACACTCTTGGCGAGCAGGCTCGCGCTTTCGAAGTTGTGGTCTTCGCCCTGATATTCGATTTGAACGTTGCGCATGGTATTCCTTTCGGGAATGGGTGCTTCGTGACCGGTGCCGGCAAGGTTGCCGCACTGCACGAACCACTTGTACACCCTTACCCGACAAATACAATCAAGTAATTTCGATGGCCTTGGGCGTCCATGCCACACGCTCTGGCTCCTGATGAAATCGGCACGTCTTGAGCGGATGGCCAAGCGTGCGGGGCCGCATCGGTCGGGTTCAAAACCGGCAGGTGTATGATCGTCGTAGAAATGCCCAAGAAATTACGCTGCTGCGCCGGTGCGACAACCGGGCGTCAGGCTGTCCGGCACTGAGCATCCCCTATCATCTTCCCTGTGCTGACGCACCACGGGGAGCCACCGCAACCGCTCGCGAGCGGTTGGGAGCATCGCTTGGGATCAGCATGGCAGGCATTCACAGCCTATCTATTCAGTTCATGGCGCCGGATCGGGACATGGCGCACCGGTAGGCACGCGGTCGGCCGCGGCACGACCAGCCGGTCGTTCCCGGACGAACCGCCGCTGCGGGCGGAATTGTTCAGCAGCGACCAGATGGAGCGCCACGGCGTGCTGCTTGCGGCCGCCCACCGCCTGGCGCCGGGACGGGTACCGGACCAGTTGCTGGCGCGCCTGGCCGCGAACGAGGGCGTGCTGACCGAAACCTGCGACCGCCTGATGACGGCGGTCGCGGCCAAGCACCGTATCACGCCGGCCGGGGAATGGCTGCTCGACAATTTCTATCTCATCGAGGAACAGATCCGCACCGCCCGGCACCACCTGCCCAAGGGCTACAGCCGGGAACTGCCGGCCCTGCTCGAGGGCGGTTCGGCCGGGCTGCCGCGCGTGTACGACCTCGCCATCGAGACCATCGCCCACGGCGACGGCCGGGTGGATCCGGACAGCCTCGGCCGTTTCGTCGCCGCCTACCAGACCGTCACCCCCCTGCGCCTGGGCGAGTTGTGGGCCATCCCGATCATGCTGCGCCTGGCCCTGATCGAGAATCTGCGCCGGGTCGCGGTGCGCGTCGCGGCCGGCAGGATCGAGCGCGACCTGGCCGCCGACTGGGCGGACAGGCTGACCGCGATCGCCCGCGAAGACCCGAAGAGCCTGATCCTGGTGATCGCCGACATGGCGCGCTCGAATCCGCCCATGACCACCCCCTTCGTGTCCGAGTTCGCGCGCCGCCTGCAGGGCCAGGGTCCGGCCCTGGCCCTGCCGCTGACCTGGATCGAGCAGCAACTGGCCGAATCGGGCCTGTCCATCGAGCAAGTGGTCCGGGCCGGCAACCGGCAACAGGCGGCCGACCAGGTCTCCATCAGCAACAGCATCGGCAGCCTGCGCTTCCTCGGCACCATGGACTGGCGCGAATTCGTCGAGGCCATGAGCCTGGTCGAGCGGACCCTGCGCACCGATCCGGCCGCGGCCTACGCGGCGATGGACTTCGCCAGCCGCGACCGTTACCGCCACGTCATCGAACGCGTGGCCAAGGCCGGCGGCGTGGCCGAGGCCGGGGTAAGCCAGCATGCGATCGACCTTGCCCGTGCGGCCGCCGGCCTTGACGGGCGCGGCGACCGTACCGCCCATGTCGGCTACTACCTGGTCGACCGCGGCCTGGCCGAGCTGGAACGGGCCACCCAGGCGCGTCTTCCCCTGCCCGCGCTGCTGCGGCGCGGGGCGGCCCGCTCGCCCCTGCGGCTCTATCTGGGCGCGATCGCGCTGATCACGGCGCTCCTGTCCGCCGTCCTGCTGGTGCAGGGCCGCTCGGACGGCCTGGCCGATTGGCGCCTGGCGCTGCTGGCCATCCCGGCGTTGCTGGCCACCAGCCAGCTCGCGGTCGCCCTGGTGAACTGGCTGGCCACCCTGCTGGCCGCGCCGCATCCGCTGCCGCGCATGGACTACAGCAAGGGCATCCCGCCGACGGCGCGCACCCTGGTCGTGGTGCCGACCATGTTGACCAGCCCGGGCAACATCGACGGCCTGATCGAAGCGCTCGAGGTCCGCTTCCTGGCCAACCGCGACGACAACCTGCGCTTCGGCCTGCTGACCGATTTCCGCGACGCGGCCGAGGAAACGCTGGCCGAGGACGCGCCCCTACTGGACCTGGCCAGCGCGCGGATCGCGACCCTGAATCGGCAATACGCCGGCGGCGCCGGCGACATCTTCTTCCTGTTCCACCGGCCGCGCCGCTGGAATCCCCACGACAAGACCTGGATGGGCTACGAGCGCAAGCGCGGCAAGCTGGCGGACCTGAACGCCCTGCTGCGGGAAGACGACGCCGGCGGCTTCGCCCTCGTGGTCGGCGGCCTCGATGCCCTGGCCGGGGTGAAATACGTGATCACCCTGGACACCGACACCCAGCTGCCGCGCGACGCCGCGCGCCAGTTCGTCGGCACCATGGCGCACCCGCTCAACCGCCCACTCTACGACGCGAAGCCGGGCCGGGTAGTCGCCGGCTACGGCATCCTGCAGCCGCGCGTGAGCGTCAGCCTGCCCGGCACCAGCCAGTCGCGCTACGCCCGCCTCAACGGCGGCGAGCCGGGCATCGACCCGTATACCCGCGCCGTCTCCGACGTCTACCAGGACGCCTTCGGCGAGGGCTCGTTCATCGGCAAGGGCATCTACGACGTCGAGGCCTTCGAACAGTCGCTCAAGGGCCGCTTTCCCGAGAACCGCATCCTCAGCCACGACCTACTGGAAGGCTGCTACGCCCGCTCCGGCCTGATGAGCGACGTCCAGTTGTACGAGGAATATCCTGGCCGCTACGGCGCCGACGTCAACCGCCGTTACCGCTGGATCCGAGGCGACTGGCAGCTCGCCGGCTGGCTGCTGCCGTGGGCGCCCGGCGCCGACGGGCGCTACCGGCGCAACCCGCTCTCGGCGCTGTCGCGCTGGAAGCTGTTCGACAACCTGCGCCGCAGCCTGGTGCCGGCGGTGTTGACGCTGCTGTTGCTGCTGGGCTGGACGGTGTTTCCATCGGCCGCTTTCTGGACCCTGGCGGCGCTCGGCATCCTCCTGATCCCGCCCATGCTGGCCGCCCTGCTGGAGGCCTTCCGAAAACCGGGCGACATGCGGCCGGG